>CATOKN010000031.1 GCA_951800425.1 uncultured Lachnospiraceae bacterium | reverse complement strand
ATGCTGGAGTACATTAATCAGGACGGCGTTTCGCAGGGAATCAATCCTTTTGAACACGGGTCTTCCTATACGGACATTATGAAGACCCAGGCGTTAAAGCAGGCTTTGGACAAGTATGGCTTTACGGCCGCGTTTGGAGGAGGAAGAAGGGACGAGGAAAAATCCCGCGCCAAAGAACGGATTTTTTCTTTCCGGGATGCGAATCATGCCTGGGATCCCAAAAATCAAAGGCCGGAGATGTGGAAGCTGTTTAATACAAGAATCAACAAAGGAGAAAGCATTCGCGTATTTCCGCTTTCCAATTGGACGGAAAAGGACATCTGGCAGTATATCAAACGGGAGAATATTCCGATTGTGTCTCTCTACTTTGCCAAAGAAAGGCCCGTGGTAAACCGGAATGGCAATCTTATCATGGTGGATGATGAAAGGATGAAGCTCGAACCGGGCGAAAAAGCAGAGAATAAGATGGTTCGCTTTCGGACTCTTGGCTGTTATCCGCTGACAGGCGGCGTAGAGTCTGAGGCTGTGACATTAGATGAAATAATTGATGAGACGCTGGGAGCGGTAGACTCGGAGCGGACAAGCCGTGTAATTGATTCTGACGGCGGGGCTTCCAGCATGGAGAAAAGAAAGCGTGAGGGGTATTTTTAAATGAAAAATGATTTGTTAAAATTTATTACCTGTGGAAGCGTGGATGATGGAAAATCAACTTTAATCGGACATATGCTTTATGACGCGAAGCTTTTGTTTGCGGATCAGGAAAAAGCGCTTGAACTCGATTCGAAAGTAGGAAGTACGGGCGGAAACATTGATTATTCCCTTCTTTTGGACGGACTGATTGCAGAACGGGAGCAGGGCATTACCATAGACGCCGCATACCGCTATTTTACGACGGAAAACAGAAGCTTTATCGTAGCCGATACGCCGGGACATGAAGAATATACGAGGAATATGGCGGTTGGAGCTTCTTTTGCCTCTTTGAGCGTGATTTTAACGGATGCCAGTCAGGGCGTTCTGACGCAGACGAAACGCCATGCGCGGATTTGTAATTTGATGGGCATTAAGCATTTTGTTTTTGCGGTAAACAAAATGGATTTGGTAGGATACAGGCAGGATCGCTTCCAGAAAATTGAAAAAGATATTAAGATGCTGATGGCGGAATTCCGTTATGAAAGCATTAAAATCATACCTCTTTCCGCGACGGAAGGAGATAACATTACGGTCAAATCCAATCAGATGCCATGGTATCATGGGGATACGCTTTTGTCCTATCTGGAAAACGTGGATGTTTCCGAAGAGGGCGGGAATAAAAACTTTTCCATGCCAGTGCAGAGAGTTTGCCGTCCGAATCATACGTTTCGCGGTTTTCAGGGTCAGATTGCTTCGGGCGGCATTGCGGTCGGGGACGTGATTACCGTAAGACCCAGCGGCGAAACGGCGAAAGTATCTTCCATATTAGAGGGAGATAAAGAGGTTTCGGGCAGTAAAAAGGGACATGCCGTAACCGTTTCTCTGGACTCGGAAATTGACGTTTCCAGAGGGTGCGTGTTCGAGAAAGAATACGGACTGAAAGTAGGCTCTATGTTTGCGGCGTCTATTCTCTGGATGGATGATAAAAATCTGTCGGCAGGAAAGAATTTTCTGCTGAAAATCGGGACGCAGCAGGTACCGGCGACGATTATGAATATCAAATATAAAATTGACGTCAATTCCGGCGCAGAGGTCAAGACGGATACGATTTCCAAAAACGAGATTGCGTTTTGTGAAATTTCAACAGGAAGCAAAATTGTTTTCGATGAATTTTCCGGAAATCGTGATTTGGGATCTTTGATCTTGATTGACAGGCTGACGAATATGACATCGGCCTGCGGCGTTGTAGAACATGATATTAAGAAAGACAACAATCTTTACTGGCATAATATGGACGTTACAAAAGAACTGCGTGAGAGCCAGTTAAATCAGAAAGCAATGACAATCTGGATGACGGGACTTTCCGGTTCTGGTAAATCTACCATTGCAAATGCGCTGGAAAAAAGGTTGTTTTCCATGGGTCGTCATACGATGCTTTTAGACGGGGATAACGTCCGCATGGGATTAAATAAAAATCTTGGATTTGGAGAGAAAGACAGAATTGAGAACATCCGCAGAATTGCAGAGGTATCAAAGCTGATGAACGACGCGGGACTGATTGTGCTGACTGCATTCATTTCTCCATACCGCAAGGATAGAAGAAGCGCGAAAGATATTATCGGAGACAATTTTATCGAAGTATATGTCAATACCCCTTTGGAAGAATGCGAGAGGCGCGACGTCAAAGGTCTTTATAAAGCGGCCAGGGCAGGAGAGATTTTTGATTTTACAGGAATAACCAGTCCTTATGAAAAGCCGGAGAATCCAGACATCATAGTCGACACGCAGAAAAATGACGTAGATGAATGCGTTCATCAGATTTTACAAAAAATAGAGAAATATTTTGACGATACAGACAAAGGAGTATGAGATGAAAACGCTGCATATTCATATCGGAACGCCAAAGACCGCAACAACTGCCATACAGACTTTTTGTATGGAAAATGAAGCTGTTCTGGAATCAAAAAGCTACTGTTATCCGCTTTTTCCATATGTTTATAAGAAAGTTGCAAAAGGGCGCAACGGACATTTTCTGATAGGAACGATAGAAGATGGGAGTGGAAACAGGCGCATAGAGGACGAAGAAAAAAGGTTTCGTGATTCCATGCGAAAGATTCGGGAATTGTTTCAGACGTTTGATCATGTGATTCTTTCGGAAGAAGACATCTGGCGTTTGATGGACGATTACAGAAAAGGCCTGTGGGAGAAAATAGAGCGGGAGGCGAAAGAGGCAGGTTTTCGGATTCATATTATCGTTTACTTAAGACGTCAGGATAAATATTTTATTTCGAACTGGAACCAGAACATTAAACAGAAAATAGGAACTTTTGCAGAATCTTCGTTTCATGAATTTCTGGAAAAGGCCAATAAGAAGACGCGCCTGGAATATTTTGAGAAGCTGGAGCGTGTGGCAAAAGTCGTTGGAAAGGAAAATATTACAGTTCGGCGTTTTGATAAAGGTGAATTTGAAGGCGGAAGCATTTATGCGGATTTTCTTTTTGCGATTGGCCTGAAACTGACGGATGAATATGTAATATCCCAGGGAGTCCGGAATGTGGGATTATATGGAAATATCCATGAATTTAAGCGTGTGCTTAACGGACTCCCACAATTGGAAGACGCGTCAAATGAGAGATTTATCCGGGAGCTGATGCTGGAATGCTCCGAAATTTCCGGAGAGTATTATCCCTGTGAAATGTTTTCAAAAGAAGAAACAGAAGCTTTTCTGGAAAATTATAAAGCTGGAAACCAAAAGATTGCAGAAGAATATCTGCATGAGCCGGATGGAAATTTGTTTGATTATACGGTAAAGGATGTTCCAAAATGGCAAAAAGAAAATGCGTTTGTTTATGACGACATCATTCGGTTTATTGGCGTTATGACGTCCTCTCTCTATGAGGAAAATCAGAAGCTAAAGAGCGATATAAAGGAATTGTCAGACTTTGCGTACCGCATCAGCCATCCGCTTCGGTCGGCATTACATTCTGGAAAAAGGAAAAAGGAGGATTAATATGAAAACACTATGGCTTCATATCGGGATGGCAAAAACAGCATCGACTGCGATACAGACTTTTTGCAGCGAGAATGCCAAATTGCTGGAACGGGAAGGATTTTGTTATCCGATTTTTTCCATTTCCTATCCTGGAATTTCAAGAGCGCATAACGGTTGTTTTTTGTTAAAGGTGATAAAGGATTCGGACGGAACCAGGGATGTGAATCAGGAAGCGGCAAACTTTCAGGAAGGAATGAAAACGGTGCATAAGCTTTTCAAATCTTATGACAACGTCATTCTTTCCAATGAAATTATTTGGCGCGGCATGGACGTTGATAAGAAGAATTTCTGGGAGCTTATGATAAAAGAGGCCCAAAAAGGTGATTTTAACATCCGGGTTATTGTATATCTGAGGCGGCAGGACAGCTTTATTTCGTCGAACTGGAATCAGCTTGTGAAAAGACAATGGACAGAAGAGACGTTTGAACATTATATTTCCAGAGTGGATCGCACGATGCTCAATTATTATGATAAGCTGGAGCGGATGGCGGCTTTGATTGGAAAGGAAAATATAATTGTTCGCCGATTTGACAGGGAAAAATTTATAGGAGGAAATATTTATTCCGATTTTTTGGATGCAGTCGGCATTTCCATTACAAACGAATACGTCATAACCAAGGAAGTAAGAAATACAAGCCTGTATGGGAACACGCATGAAATAAAAAGAGTTTTAAACAGCATACCTCAAATTAAAGACAGAGCGGCTCAGACATTTCTTGTAAATATCTTACAGGAGTTTTCGGCGTTATCGAAAGAAAAATATCCGAGCGAAATGTTTTCAAAAGAGGAAGCAAACGCGCTTCTGGAGGATTATGCGAGCGGAAATAAGAAAATTGCGGAAGAATATCTGCATGAGCCAAATGCGGAATTATTCGATAAAGTTCAAAAAGAGCTGCTGAAATGGCAGAAAGATAATCCGTATATGGCGGACGATGTCATTCGTCTGATTGGAATAGCGGGTATTTGCCTGTATCAGGAAAATCAGATGTTAAAAAAGGAAGTGCATGAATTGTCCAGTTTTCGTTTTCACCTCGAACATCCGGTTAAGACGATCATTCGAAAAATCAAGCAGCTTACTAAAAAATAGAAAAAACAGACAGCAGAAAATGGCATCTGCTGTCTGTTTTATTGATTTTGGATAATGTTCTGATAAAATTTTATCTGCGTCTGCGTCATATAAGGACTGACCCATAAAAATCCGATGCCAAGAGAAAAAAGGCAAAGAAAGCTCATGCCGATAAAGCTTAAGCTGATATAAAACGCCCGTCCTTTATGACCGGACATCAGGTTTCTGCTTTCGCGGAAAGCAGAAATCCATTCCACATCCGGACGATCTGCCAAAAGAATGTAAACAAGATGATACGAAAACGACAGAATCAGAATGGGAACCATTGTCAGGGCCCAAATCCCTGCCATAAGAAAATATGCCGGCGCAGAGTTTGTCTTAACAGCCAGTATCGTACCAATGATGGCGGGAATGGAAATCAGAAGAAACATGCCTCTCATGACAAAGGCTGACAAAATAAAGCGATCCGGATGGTTGGAAAAGAAAACAAATAAATCCGAAATCCTGATTTCTTTTCCTCTTGAAAGCTTTAGATGCATAGAAATCAGACCGCAGTTAAATACAGTTGAAATCAGAGAAATAATGACAGAAGCCAGGGTATGGATGATAATCTGAGAAACGGCGGGATTTAAGATGGACAGGTTGAACGGAAAACTGATGGCCATAACGATAAGCTGGAAGATTACGAAAGCAGCCATAGGAATGCCATATCGTCCGGTCAGCGTTCCTCTTGCCTGGCGTTTTAATTCTCTGGATGTAAGTTTCATAGCGAAAGTTGCTCCTTTACAAAATGCATTTCTGGTATTATTATAACAGAATCAGAGAAAAACTCAAGTTGAAAGAAGGATTGGGATGAATCAGGACGAAAGAATCCGGCTGGAACGAAATTTTTATATCATAGGGCTGTGCATTCCATTTGTTGGAGCCGTGCTTTTTTGGCTGAAATGTGTGATTCCTGCGGAAATACTGACAAAGCTGATGTTTCCGTGCGTTTTCTATGTCGTGACAGGTCTGTACTGTCCGGGATGCGGAGGAACACGGGCGTTAAAAGCGCTGCTGGAGGGAAAAATTTTGCTTTCTTTTTGTTATCATCCGGTTGTGGCGTATTGCGCCGCTTTATATCTTTGGTTTATGATTTCCCATACGATAGAGTATCTTTCGGGCCACAGATGGAACATCGGCATGCGGTATCGAAACCTGTATCTTTATCTGACGCTTGTTATTATTATAATAAATACAGCCGTCAAAGACATTGCTTTGACGGCGTTTCATACTGATTTATTGAAGTTGTTAGAATGTTCCCAGGCTCTGGTATAGCTCCTCTATGGTAGCTGCGTCGTAGAGTCTCATATATTCCTGTAAAAATCCATCTATTCCGCCGTACTGACGAAGCGTCACCACAAATATGCCGATATAAATGGCGACAGACAATACCAGTCCGATGCTGCTTAAAATCAGTCCTGCCGTCTCCTGGGCTTCCAAAGCGTCATTGCCGCCTCTGGACAAAAGAGCTAAAATAATGCCAAGCGCGCCGCAGATCATGGCAGAGTAGATGCAGCAGCAGGTAACCAGCGCAACAATTCCAAGAATCATAGAAGCAATGGCCATATTTTTTGAACGCTTGTTTTGATTAGGCGTGTCTGACGCATGTAATTCCTGTTGAAAATCCATAAATTCCTCCGGCAGATTGGGAGCGTGAATTATTCCATAAATTCAACGCTTCCTTTTTCTATGTCATAAATGGCGCCGATTACTTTTAATCCCGGAATGTCAATGGAATCCGTAACGCGCCGGATGCTGTTTTTTACGTTTAAGCAGCTTGCTTTGTATCCGTCTGTTTCACCGCCAATTGCCGCTTTGATTTCGTCGGTAATGGATTTGATAAATCCATCTGCGCCTCCGCCGATGGCTGCTCCTACGGCGCCGCAGTTGGTATGTCCGAGAATGACAACAAGTTTGCAGCCAAGATGATCTGCCGCATATTCCACGCTGCCAAGCTCAAAATTATGAATGACGTTTCCAGCCACGCGGATGGTGAACAGTTCTCCGATTCCTGCTGAAAAAATGCTTTCCGGAATCACTCTGGAATCTGAACAGGTTACAACGATTGCGTAAGGATGCTGTCCGTTGTCACAGGTATCTTTACGGATTTCCGGGGAAACATCGCCAGGATTTGCTTTGGCGGTTAAGTAGGTTTCATTGCCTTTTTTTAATTTCTGCAAGGCCTCTTCAGCGGGTATTGCGTTTGCGTTGTGTGACATGATAAAATCCTCCTTTTTTATTTTTCAGTATATCATGAGGGGGTGGAAATGTAAAGGAGGAGGAAGATATGGCGGGGCAGACGTCTGAGTGTCATTATTTCGCAGTATAAAAGTTGAAAACAGGATATTTTTGGAGGCAGGGAAGTGAAAAAACAAAAGATATTTGGATACATGCGGGTATCCACAAAAGAACAGCATGAGGAAAGGCAGAAAATTGCTCTGCTTCAGACAGGGGTGCCGGAAAGGCAGATTTACATGGATAAACAGTCGGGAAAGGATTTCCATCGTCCACAATATGAAAAGCTGTTAAAAAAACTGGATGATAATTCTGTTCTGTTTGTAACATCCATTGACCGCCTGGGAAGAAATTATGAAGATTTGAATGAGCAATGGAGGATTATTACGAAAGAAAAGGGAGCGGATATTGTGGTGATTGATATGCCGGTTCTTGATACGCGGCGGGAGAAGAATCTGCTGGGAACTTTTATCAGTGATCTTGTTCTGGCACTGCTTAGCTATGCGGCAGAAAACGAGCGTATAAATATCAGACAAAGACAGGCGGAGGGAATTGCCGCTGCAAAAATGCGGGGCGTAAAATTTGGAAGGCCAAAAGTTTCTTTACCGGATAATTTTTTAGAGATTCATAAAAAATGGAGAGAAAAAGAAATGACGATAAAGGAGGCGGCAAAGGCCTGCGGATTGGCAGAAAGTACGTTCTTTGATAAGGCAAGAGGATTTGAAAAAAGGTAGAGGTTAGAAAAAACAGGAATTCGAAAAAGTACACTTTTTCGGATTCCATCTTCAAACTTTATTTTTTGTCGAAATTTACCAAAAAATCACTTGCAAAACAGATATTTTGTGATAGAATAAAAAATAATTTCAACACAAAAAAAAATCCGAAAAAGTGTAATTTTTCGGATTAGATATATTTAAGAATAGATAAAAAAGAAAGGTGAGGGAAAGTTTTATGAAAAAAAGAACATGGAGAAAAAAGACAGCAGCTTTGTTGGCGGCAATGACAGTGATTTCAGGCATGCCGGATTGTGCGGCTTCAGTAGAAGAAGCAAAGGCGGCCGATCTTCCGTTTATAGTGGAAGATACGGATTATGGAATAAAAAACAGCCTGATTAAGGCAAAAAAGTTAACGCTCACAGATGAAAATGCCTACATAGAGTGGGATGAGAGAGACTTTGCGTTTGTGACGTATACGCCGGAGGAAGGAGAGAGCATGGCTTATCTGGTTGGAGTAAAGGGACATGTTGCGTCCTATAATCTGACGGAGGAAGAAGAGGAGCCGAGGGTTGAAATGGTATCTTCCTATTTGCTTGCAGAGGGGGGCTGTTTGGGATGCGTATATAAAATTCAGGATCCGGTTAGTTTAAAGTGGGATTTATATAATGCTGCTACGGGAGAGTTTTATCCGTATCAGATGGATGAGATATATGAATATTGGGGAGGGGGAAGAGTTTGGAGAGAACATAGTATAATTGTAGAAAAAGATGGTTTGCAAGGGCTGGCTGCCCAAGATGGGAAGTTGTTGTATGAGCCGTATTATGAATATGTTTCTCTATTAGAGGATTCTGTACCAACGGAGAGCGTGGGAGTTTTTCAGGGAAAAAAGGATGGAAAATATGCGGTTCTTACGTCAAATGGTTCTACGGATGGAAAAATATTCTATGATGAAATCAGAGGGCCGTTTTATTATGGACAAAAATGCATTTTAGGAGTTGGACAGAACGCAAAATGGAATCGGCTGTGGGAGGTGCTGTTTTATGATAAAGATGGCAGTGAATTATTTCGTACTGAAATGAAATACAGAGACTTTGAAGTTGATGGCGCCGGAAATGGATACGCACTTGGTTGGCGGGAGGAACCGGGAATAGGCGGAGGAGAAAGTGTGGATGTGATTTCAGAAAGTGAAGTATGGGAAGTAGGCAGTAAATTTCCACAATTTTCCAGATATTATGTGGATGACGGATTCAATAAGGCTTTCAGTTTCTATAATGAAAAATTTTATATGTCAGGATTAATTGGAGAGGGAAATGATTTTTACGGATATGTGGATATACATGGAAATATCGTTTTTAGAGATGATGTAGAGGGTAAAAGTGCAGAAAGCATGATTGGTGATGATTTGTTCTTCATGCGTAAATGGGGTTCAGATGAATATTGTATTCAGACAACAGATGGCAGACTTGTGCTTGATCATATTGACAGCATACTGTGGGGAGTCGGCAATTATTGTATGGCATATTCTTTAAAAAACGAAACGTATATGATTTTGGATCCAAAATCAGGAGATGTTTTAGTGGAACATGCTGATTATAGAAATTATACAAATTTGACAAATCATTTTATTCTTTTACGTGAATCTGAAGAAAGCAGTAAATATGGTATTTTTAATGGGAATACAGGAGAATTTTCAGGTTATATATTTGAATCGATTCGCTATATGGATGGCTGTTTTGATAATGGAGAACATGTGATTTGGCAATTTGAGGATGTACAAAACTCAGAATCCAATCATATAACCAGCTCTTTTTGGATAAATGATGAATTTGAAATTTTGGATATTTCAAAGAATTTCGATTTGATAAGTGAATGGGATAAAGATGTAAATCTTGCTTTTCACGATGGTGAGGGCGAAAAAATTTATATCACAGACTATCATGGAAATGTAATTATGGAGGTTCCAGTTGATTGGTTTAGTTTTGAAAACGTGGGGCCTCTGGCATTTTGTTCTTATGACAAAGAAACGGATTTATATGGTATAGCTAGAATTGATGGAAGCAGGATATCAGAAAATGTATATGATTTTATTCATATAGCAGAGAACGGTACATCCAGTGTGTATTCTGTAGATGAGAATATGGGAGGAATTCTTGATCCCAATGGAGATTTTTTGGTGCAGGGCAATTTGAATCTCTCGTGGTTTGAGCGTTTGTACAGTGTCGCAAAATTTTATGGGGAAAATTATTATGACAAAGAATATTATTTCTATGATCTCAGCGCGTATAAAAGCGAGGCTTCGGATGATACAAAAAAAGATTCCCTGCAAAGCGCAGTTTATAAATATGGCAGTAAGTCTTATGACGTGCTGAAAACGGCACATTCCATAGAAACAACACACAGGCCGTTTGATTTGATTTGTAAGGCGAAAGATGGCGTTTCTATAACAAAATATGCCTTATATTCCGGCGATAAAAAAATACAGGAAAGTACAAACGGGGAATTTCTCCAGGTAGATGCTTCTAAATTTGTCAGCGGAAAGGATGTGTCTATTAAAGCATATGGTACGCAAAAGGCGGTGAAGACGCAGCTTTTGCTGGAAGTCAAAGATAAAAAGATAGGTTTTAGTGAGATGGACTTCAGCAAGGCGGGCCTGTCGTTTACTTTGGATGATGACGTACCGTTTTTTGGAGGCAGCGAGATTAATCTGAATTTTCCGACTGTCCCGGTTCATGTGGTTGTAGAAGACGGAAAGATAAAAGCGGGCATTAATATTAAGGAAAAAGAATTATATTCTTCCAATTCTTACGAAGGCGTTACAACTACATGGAAAAAGAAAACTATAAAAGAAAAAATGGAGGGCTGGAAAAAAGACCTGTATAAAACAGGTCTGATAAAGAAAGATTGGAAAGGGTATCTGGAACAGGCAAATTTAAAAGCTGACGTGCCGTTTTTTACGAAAGAAAGAGAAGTGACCATATTCGGTTATGCGGAGGGCGAGTGGTCAGATTCGTTCGAAAGTTTCGGGGGAGAAATTATTATAGCAGTCTCGGGAAGCGCAACGAGACTGCAAAAGCAGATGTTGGTCTTTCAGGTTCCGGTTACGTTAAACTGCACTATAGAGGGAACGATAGGAGGAAACGGCGCGATAAAATATGATTTTATAAACAATCAGTTGGCCGGAAATGTGGGCGTCAACGGAAGTGTGACAATTGAGCCGTATGCAGGCGTGGGAATCGGCACGTGGCTGAGTGTGGGCGTGTATGGACAGATTTCAGGAGGAATCGAGGCTACGCTTTTAGCTTCTGACAAAACGGAAGGCGTAGATTCTATTTATGTAACGGGAGAGGCAGGGGCAAAAGGCTATTTTGCCAAAAAAGAAGTGGTGAGGGTACCGCTGCTTTCTTTTGAAAATTTGAAAAATACAGGTTTTGGCCCATTTATTGAC
>CATOKN010000030.1 GCA_951800425.1 uncultured Lachnospiraceae bacterium | reverse complement strand
ATACAAGGATTTTGGCCACGGATATTTCTACAAAGGTTTTGCAGCAGGCAATGGCTGGCGTTTACAGCGCGGAGCAGCTGAAAAATTTACCGGAACAGTGGAAAAAGCATTTTTTCAAACCTGTAGCCGGAGGGAGCCAGTTTATGGTAACGGAAGAATTAAAAAGGGAAGTTTTATTTCGCCAGTTTAATCTGATGAACCCGTTTCCGTTTAAAAGAAAAATGCATACTGTATTTTTACGCAATGTTATGATATATTTTGATGAGGAGACAAAACGGCAGCTGCTTCAGAAAGTGTATAATTTTATGGAACCCGGCGCGTATCTTTTTGTAGGAACGACAGAGACAATCGACAGGGGCAGTACGCCGTTTCAGATTATACAGCCGTCAATATTCAGGAAAAAGGAAGGGAATGATTGATGTATGCGACCAATTAGGGTTTTGGTAGTAGAAGATTCCATCGTGTTTCGTGAACTGCTGGTTCAGAATCTTAGCAGGGATTCCGCAATACAGGTTGTAGCTACTGCAAAAGATCCATATGAGGCCAGAGATGCCATCGTACAGTATAAACCGGACGTTATGACGCTCGATGTAGAGCTTCCGAGGATGAACGGGATAGATTTTCTGCGAAAGCTGATGCCTCAATATCCGCTTCCGGTTGTCGTAATCAGCTCCTTAAGCGATAAGGTATTTGACGCCTTAAACGCCGGAGCCGTGGATTTTGTGGCAAAGCCGGCAATCTCAAACAGGGCTCAGCTGGAGGAGTTTATTCGGAATGAACTTCTGGTAAAAATTAAGATAGCCTCTACGGCAAAGATTGGAAATATTAAAAAGACGGTAATGATGCAGGAAATGCAGCATTTTTCTGCAAAAGGAAAAAATCACATTGTAGCAATCGGGGCTTCGACGGGCGGGACAGAAGCAATTTTTTCCGTGGTGAAAGATTTTGGCACGGATATTCCGGGCGTCGTCGTGACGCAGCATATGCCGCCGGGATTTACGGCAATGTATGCAAAGAGGCTCAACGACCAGTGCCGGATTCAGGTAAAAGAGGCGCAGACGGGAGACATGGTTCTGCCGGGACATATGCTGCTTGCTCCAGGCGGCGATATGCATATGCATCTTGTAAAAGTCAATGGAGTTTATCAGGTGGAGTGCAGGAGAGGTTCAAAGGTGAACGGACACTGTCCTTCCGTAGACGTTCTTTTTGAATCTGTCGCAAAGGCGGCCGGAGCTGATGCAGTGGGCATCATTCTGACCGGAATGGGGGGCGACGGTGCAAAAGGCCTGTTGGCGATGAGAAAAGCCGGTGCAAAGACAATTGGACAGGATGAATCCACTTGCGTGGTTTATGGCATGCCCAAAGTTGCATATGATCTGGGAGCCGTGCAGTATCAGGAGAAGCTGAACGATATTGCAGGAAGGACATACGCATTATTAAATAAAATGTAAAGGAGAAACAGTATGAAAATTTTGTTGGCTGAAGATGATTTTGCAACAAGGAAATTTATGTTGAATTTCCTGTCAAAGTACGGCGAATGCGACGTTACTGTGGACGGCATGGAAGCAGTGGATGCGTTTATGATGGCCCTGGAAGACGACGAACCTTATGATTTGGTATGTCTGGACATTATGATGCCGGTTATGGACGGGTATCAGTCGCTTGTCGGCATCCGCAATCTTGAGAAAGACAGGAACATTCCGGAAGACAAAGCAGTAAAAGTTATTATGACGACCGCATTAAATGATGAAAAAAATGTAAAAATGGCGTTTGAGCTGGGGTGTACGATTTATTCCGGCAAACCAATCGATCAGGATCGGTTTGAACAGGCGCTGAAAAAACTTAATTTGATATAGGCACATATCCCGTTTTGACGGGTTATGGCGTTTGATAAACGCATAGCATATATAAATACGCAGGAAAGGAGAAGTATATGGCTGAAGAATTCAATACGGAAGGCATGCTGGACATATATCTGTTTGAAAATCAGCAGTTGCTGGAACAGCTTCAGGAGATTGTTTTAGACCAGAAAGATGAAGACTGTTTTGATGAAGACAGCATAAATGAGATATTCCGAACCATGCATACGATCAAAGGATCCTCTGGTATCATGATGTTTGACAATATTACGGCTGTATCTCATAAGTTGGAAGACGTCTTCTATTTTTTAAGGGAAGGTCATCCCACCAATGTTCCGCATATGGAATTAGTAGAACATGTGTTGTCAGTGGAGGATTTTATTTCATCTGAATTGGAAAAAATTCAGAACGGAGATCCTGCAGATGGCGATTCTAGCGAAATTGTGGCGGAGCTGGACGCGTTTTTGACCAAGATCAAAGGCGGCGACGGCAAAAAGAAAGGCAAAGAAACAGAAGTGTCAGGCAATGTGCATGAAGAACCAACGCAGTTTTACATTGCACCCGTTGCCACAGACGACAGCCGCTTCTACAAGATTTTTATTACGTTTTCCCCGGATACGGAGATGGCAAATGTCCATGCTTACAAAACGGTGTACGCTTTAAAGGAGATTGCGGAAGATTTACTGTACTCCCCGGAGGACATTATTTCAGACGAGAGCTGTGCGGAGCCGATTTTGCAGGACGGGTTTAAAATCCTTTTGCAGACGAAGTCCGCTAAAGATGAAATCAAAGGCATTATCGGCGGTGGATACGAAATTGAAAGAGTAGACGTTTTTGAGTGTAAGAAAGAAGAGTTTTTCCAGGGATTTGATTTTGGAGCGCATTCCGATCAGATTGATCTGGAATCCAGTGTGGAGGATATAGAAGCAAAAGCGGCGGGCAAGGAAGCGGGCGCCGCAGAGAAAAAAGAAGATAAGCCAAAGATGGCGCCAGGCGATTTTGTCATCCAGTCGAAAGAACCGGGTAAGCAGAAGAAGCTTGCGAGGGATAAGCCGAAGGCTGAAAAATCTTCATTTATCAGCGTAAATGTAAACAAGATGGATCAGCTGATGGATTTGATTGGAGAGCTGGTAATTTCAGAGTCCGTCGTATTGCAGAATCCGGATTTGAAAGTGCCGGGCCTGAATCTGGACAATTTTACAAAAGCAGCGGTTCAGATGTCGAAAATTTCTACGGATTTGCAGAATGTCATTATGTCCATGCGAATGGTTCCTCTGACGAATACGTTCCAGAAAATGAACCGCATCGTCTTTGACGTATCCAGAAAGCTTGGAAAAGACATTGAATTTGAAATGGTCGGAGAACATACGGAAGTAGATAAGAATATTATTGAACATATTTCCGACCCGCTCATGCATATGGTAAGAAATGCAGTGGATCACGGCATTGAAACGAATGAGGAGCGAGCGGCAAGCGGAAAGACCGAAAAAGGAAAAGTTACGTTATCCGCCAAAACAGAGGCTGGAAAAGTATGGATTAGCGTGGAAGACAACGGCAAGGGCCTGGACAGAGAAAAAATTCTGGAAAAGGCAAAGAAACAGGGGCTTTTGGAGGATGGCAAGCCGGAGTCTGCTTATTCCGATAAAGAGGTATACCAGTTTATTACGATGGCCGGTTTTTCTACGAACGAGCAGGTTACGGAGTATTCGGGCCGTGGCGTTGGAATGGACGTGGTTGTTCAGAACCTTCAGGACGTCAGCGGCGTACTGGATATTGAGAGTACGCTTGGACAGGGCAGCGTGATGAGTTTAAAAATTCCTCTGACGCTTGCAATTATCAACGGAATCGTAGTGGAAACGGGAGGAGCTTCCTTTGTTGTGGAGATAGGCGTAATCAAGGAATTCGTCCGCGTCAAAGAAGACATGATGATTCATGAGCCAAACGGCGAAGAATATATTATGATCCGAGGGGAATGCTTCCCGATGCTTAGGCTTGGTGAATGGTACGGCATGGAAACAGAAGATTACCGGCAATCTGTAGAGGATGGAATGATGCTGATTATTGAAGTGGAAGACAGAAAAGTCTGCCTTCTGGTAGATCGGCTGATTGGCGAGCAGGAGATTGTTGTTAAGCCGATTCCTTCTTATGTCAAGAAAGTCAAGGGCCTTTCCGGCTGTACGCAGCTTGGCGACGGCAGCATTGCTTTAATACTGGACCCTGCCGGATTGATGTAAAACTAAGAGAAAGGAAGGGTATGTCCATATGGATGAATTGAAAAGACAGGAAGAAGAATTGATGGATATTTCCGAAGAGGACGAGGCGCAGAAAAGTAAATATATGACCTTTAAATCCGGAAACGAGTACTTCGGCCTGAAAATTCAGTATGTAAATGAAATTATCCAGATTCCGTCGATTACTGCGATTCCCAGAACGGAGGAATATATCAAAGGATTAATCAATCTGAGAGGAAAAATCATTCCTGTGATAGACGTCCGGCTGCGGTTTAAGCAGGAGGCGTTTGAGTATGACGACAGAACCTGTATCATAGTCGTTATGGTAGAGGACGTCGTTGTCGGTTTGATTGTAGAGCAGATTGCTGACGTAATTGAGATCAGAGATGAAAATATACTGCCGCCGCCGAAAGCCGGACGCAGCGACAGGGTGGATCACAAGTTTGTATATGGCATCGCAAGAGTTGGAAATTCTGTAAAATTGTTACTGGATCCGGATAAACTGCTGAATGATGAAGATTTTGCAGCGATAGAGCAGACGAATAATATGATTTCAATGAAAGAATGAGAGGTATAAGTACATGAATACGAAAAACGTAAAGATAAAAACGAGGCTGATTATTGGCTTTTTAGTACCTGTTATACTTACAATTATTAACGTGTATATAGGGATGTCCTCCGTACGCTCTTCCGTTAGCACTGTAGAAGAAATGTATGAAGAAGAGAGCGTAGAAGTTGAGGAGCTGTTAGATAAGATCGGCGCTGAGGAGGGCAAGAAAACAGAGCTTTTAAAGACGATCAATGAATCAAAATCCAGAAATCTGGATCAGTTGAATACGGTTGCAAACCGCTCAAATTTAATAAGCATCGCAATGATCGTGTTATCAATTATCGTTACCGTTATGATTGCGTTATCAATTATAAAAGCGATTATGAGATCGGTAAGACAGCTTTCAGAGGCTGCGGAAGAAATTGCTATGGGGCGTGTCGATATTGAGATGGTGAAATATGCAAATGATGAGTTTGGCGAGCTGGTAGACGAGTACCGGACGGTAATTGATAATATCAAATACCAGGCTAACATTGCGCAGGAAGTGTCGAATGGAAATCTGACAGTTCAGGTAAACCCGAAATCTCCGGAAGATTTGCTTGGAAATTCTTTGAAGAAGCTTGTGGAAGATAATCTTCGCACCCTCTCAAATATCAGCGACGCAGGAACGCAGGTTACCATCAGTTCTTCTCAGGTGGCAAGCGCAAGCCAGGCTCTGGCCCAAGGCTCTACGGAACAGGCAAGCGCAATTGAAGAGATTACGGCTTCTATTGATGAAATTGCCGAAAAGACGAAACAGAATGCAGATCAGGCCAATGAAGCTGCCAAGCTGGTAGTAAACGCGATTGAAGACGTAAAGAAAGGCAATAAGAAGATGGAAGACATGGTAGTTGCCATGCAGGATATTAACCAGTCATCCGAGAGCATTTCCAAGATTATTAAAGTAATTGACGATATTGCATTCCAGACGAACATTCTTGCATTGAACGCTGCAGTTGAAGCTGCAAGGGCAGGAGAAGCCGGAAAAGGATTTGCTGTTGTTGCAGAAGAAGTCAGAAGCCTTGCGGCGAAGAGCGCTTCGGCAGCGGGAGAGACGGCAGAACTGATTGAAGATTCGATTACGAAAGTCAGCATGGGTTCCAAGATTGCAGACGATACGGCAAAAGCATTAGAAGCAATTACTACAGTCGTACAGGAAAGTGAAGTTATTATTAACGGAATAGCCGAATCCTCCAACTATCAGGCGACGGCAGTGGCACAGATTGAACAGGCTATTTCTCAGGTGTCTCAGGTAGTACAGACAAATTCAGCAACCAGCCAGCAGTGTGCGGCTTCCAGTGAAGAGCTGTCAAATCAGGCGGCAAGAATGCGCGATATGCTTTCTATTTACAATTTGGGAGAAGACCACGGCGCTTCCACTGTGAAAAGCGCAGCTCCGATTGCTGTTGACAATGTGAACGAGCAGGTAATTTCTTTAGAAGATGATTTTGGAAAATATTAAGGAATGGGCGGCGGCACAGGAACGAAAGTTCTTGTGCCCGCTGTCTCAAAAAAATCAGTATTTGAATACAGAAAATGAGAGGTGCGGTCAATGACATTATTAGAGGAGTTAAAGACACTTGGAGTAAACGTGGAAGAAGGGTTAAAACGTCTGAATGGAAATGAAAAGCTTTATACTAGGCTGTTTGGTTCATTTTTAAAAACTTTAAATGCCAATGCCGTTACAGCAGACTTTGACAGTTCCGATTATACGGAAA
The DNA here is from genome assembly GCA_951800425.1 of uncultured Lachnospiraceae bacterium. Classification (GTDB taxonomy): domain Bacteria; phylum Bacillota; class Clostridia; order Lachnospirales; family Lachnospiraceae; genus Roseburia_B. Next base: position 4,898 of record CATOKN010000030.1, on the reverse strand, counting down.
TAATCGAAAAAACGCATACAATTAAAGGGACGGCTGGAAATTTGTCAGTGACGCCTCTTTATGAGACTTATTCTGAAATTTTGGGTCTGCTGCGTTCCGGAAAACCGGAAGAGGCAAAACCGCTTTTGGAAAAGATATTACCGGTGCAGGAAGAAATCGTGCAATGTATTGAAAGGCATATGGAATAGGATTCCTGAGAGACTACAGTTTGATGGGGTAAGACATGGAGAAAGACGTAATTAAATTTTTTGGGCGCAGCGTTGCAATTGTAATTGCTGTCTGCATAGCGGTATTTATCTTGCTGGCGACATTTATGTCAAATGAAACGGAAAAATCAATACAGGAAATCAGCAATATGTATATGGCCAAGATGAATGCTCAGATTCAGCAGAAATTTGGCTCGATTATTGGTTTACGCCTGGAACAGGTGGAAGGGATTATAAAACGCATGCCGGAAAATATGGTAAGAGACAGAGAGAGCATGCGGTCTGAATTGCGGACAAGCGGTGAGATCCGGAATTTTTCGTTTCTTGGATTGTGTGCGGAAGATGGCGAAATGGATGTAATTTACGGAGATGATGTGGCAATATCCGATTCCCCGGATCAAATCCGGGATTCATTAGATGCAAATGGAAGACTGGTAATACAGGGAAAGAATTCGGCAGGAGAGAAGTATTTGCTTCTGGGCAAAGCTGCGAAATATCCGATGAAAGGAAATGGAGACAGCGCGTATTTGATTGCCGGCGTTTCCATGGATTATCTGACAGACGTTCTTTTTCTGGATGAAGATGAGGGAATGGTATATTCTCATATTATTGATCGGGACGGAGAATTTGTTATCCGGAGTTCAGATGCGTACAGAGAAAGTTATTTTGAACGAATTATGCAGGAATATGAAGAGAAGGATGGAAAAAAGCCCGAAGATTACATAGCAGAATTGAAAGACGCCATGAATAACAACGCTACATATGCTGCGAGCATTTCAATCAAGGGAACGGAGAACCAGATTTACTGTTCAGAGCTTTCTGAAAATTCTTCCTGGTATTTAATTACTTCTATGCCTTCCGAAACTCTTGGCGCTTCTATTCGAAAATTGGATACCATGCGGACGATCATTATGATTGGTTCCGGAAGCGTAATTTTGCTGACAATGACCATTATTCTTATTTTATATTACCGCTTATCAGAGCGGCAGATGCGTGATCTGGCAATTGCAAAAGAAGAGGCGGATCATGCCAATATGGCAAAAAGCGAATTTATTTCCAGTATGAGCCATGACATCCGGACCCCAATGAACGCTATAATCGGAATGACGGAAATTGCCAAAAGAAACAAAGAGGATCCGGTGCGGGTGGATGAATGTCTGCGAAAAGTCAGACTTTCCAGTAAGCAGTTATTGGGGTTGATTAACGATGTGCTTGATATGTCTAAGATTGAAAGCGGGAAAATGCCATTGAATATTGTTCCTGTGTCTTTACGGGATATTATGGACGATATTGTCAGCATTATGCAGCCTCAGGTAAAGGCAAAGGATCAGTTTTTTGATATTTTTATAGAAAAGATTATTTCAGAAGACGTTTACTGTGATGATTTGCGCTTGAATCAGGTGCTTTTGAACATCTTGTCAAATGCGGTGAAATATACGCCGGAGAGAGGGCGTATTGATATTTTTGTGCGTCAGGAACCATCTGCTAAAGGCGACGACTATGTTTCTACGCGCATCAGCATCGTGGATAATGGAATCGGGATGTCTCCCGAGTTTCAGAAAAAAATATGGGATAATTTTGCAAGAGAAGAATCTGAAGAAGTACGCCATATTATCGGAACCGGGCTTGGCACTGCGATTACGAAAAGCATTGTCGATTTGATGGGCGGAGCGATTGAGGTGGAGAGCGAGCTTGGAAAAGGAAGCGCATTCCATATTACGCTCGATTTTAAAAAGGCCAGTATCCGCGAGGAAGATATGAAACTGCCTCCCTGGAACATACTTGTGGTGGATGATAACGAAGCGCTGTGCGCAAGCGCCGTTTCAAATCTGGAAGAGCTTGGCGTACATGTGGAATGGGCGCTGGATGGGAAAACGGCGATTGAAATGGTAGAGGAACGCTATAAGAGAAAAGAAAATTATGAGTTTGTTTTGATGGATTGGAAAATGCCCAATATGAATGGTATACAGACAATACATGAAATTCGAAAACGTGTGGAAAAACATATTCCGGTGTTTTTGATTTCTGCGTACGACTGCGAAGACATCGAACATGAAATAAGCGCATCTTCTATTGAGGGATTTATTTCCAAACCGCTCTTCAAATCTACATTATACCAGAGACTGATACAGTATTCGGAAGGACGGGAAAACAAAGAAAGTCAAAATGAAAGCCAGGACGCGGACTTTACGGGAAAACGGGTTCTTTTGGCGGAAGATATGGAAATCAACTGGGAAGTAGCAAGTGAAATTCTTTCGATTACAGGAATGGAACTGGAATGGGCAGTCAATGGGAAAGAATGTACGGAAAAGTTTGAGCAGTCGGAAATTGGATATTACGACGCGATTCTGATGGACATTCGAATGCCGGTTATGAATGGATACGACGCTACCAGGGCAATTCGTGAAATGAATCGACCGGATAAAAATTTACCCATTATAGCCATGACGGCAGACGCGTTTTCCGGAGACGTACAGAAATGTCTGGATTCCGGAATGAACGCTCATTTGCAAAAGCCGATTGATCTAAAAGAATGTATGCGGGTACTTCAGAATTATTTGTAAATTATTTAAGAATTGCGAATTTTGAAAGAACACATAAGGCATCAGTATCTGAGAAAGAAAAATGAAAAAGCTTTTTTTACTGCAAATTGGTAAAAAGAGCTTTTTTATTTTTGGGTTATTTGCTACTTTGCTGATTCTTGGAAGTAAGTAATAAAACGATAAATAGTGTAAGAGTTGTTTATAAATTAGTTTAAATTATTAAATTTTTCTAATATAAATAAAACATTTTTTGTATTGACAAAAATTATGGAATAGAATAACATAATTATAAATAAATTTTATACATATTTCACATTGTTTATATTGAAATAGTATAGAACTTATGAAGAGAGAAGAAGGAATAATTTGACGATAGCAGGGTTTTATCATAAAAAGAGGGGGGATGTAACATAGAATTTTGATACACGCTTTAATTTAGAAAATTAGATGAGAAAGGGGATATTTTATGATGAAAAGAAGAAAAGGATTTTGTATGACATTGGCAGTAATGCTTACCGTTTCATTTTTTGGAAGCTCTGCCCTGAAAGTTTCTGCACAAGATGTATCGGAGGAGAAGCCATACGTTATTATTATGAAAGATGAGGAAGCCTGTGTAGAAGTTTCGGAAATAGTTGGCCAGGATGTGCAGTTAGAAACATTTGAATTGTCAGAAAACAATATGATTGTAGAAGAATTGACAGCAAATGAAGCGAGAATGCTGAAAGCACAGGGGGATGTACTGATTGAAGAAGACATTGTTCTTTCTGCGAATGTAGCGTTGACAGAAGCAAAGCAAAAGAAAATAGATTTATATGAAAAGTTAGAAAAAGAAGAGAAAGCTTACGAAGCGGAAGATTCAGAGTACGAATGGAATCTTCAGGCAATCCATGCGGAAGATTTCGTTGAAAATGATGGAATGGAATCACAGAAAGTAAAAGTGGCAATATTGGATTCCGGCGTTGATTATGTTTCCGGAATTAATTTGGAAGGACAGGTAAATCTTGTAGAAGAGGAGCAGTATCTGCCGGTAATGTTTCAGGATTTGACCGGACATGGCACGGGAATCGCGGGAATAGTCGCGGGAAATGGCGAGACAGGCATCTATGGCGTGAATCCGAAAGCCAGCGTATATTCCGTTCGGGTACTGGACGGCGAAAACAAGGCTCCGCTGAGCAGAATTGTCCGGGGAATTTATTGGTGTATTGAAAATGGTATCAATATTATCAATATGAGTTTTGGCACTCCCGTACGATCCAAGGTGTTGGAACAGGCGGTATCCGATGCTTATGCAGCAAATATTTTGATGGTTGCGGCGTCTGGAAATTCAGGCGGAGACGTGGAGTATCCGGCGGCGTTTGATGAAGTGATGGCGGTGGCATCCGCAGATACACAGGCCAGGATTAGCGATTTCAGCAATACCGGAGAAGAATTGGACGTAGCCGCGCCTGGCGAAAAAATCCGCACGACGGGATTTTTTGAAGGATATATGGTTACACAGGGAACGAGCATTGCAGTTCCGCATGTGACAGGAGCGGCGTCGCTTTTATGGGAAAAAGATTTGACAAAAACAAATGAATTTATTCGTCAATTGATTTGCAAAAGCGCAATGGACATGCCGGGAACGGAGGAATGCGGCCTGTTAGATATTGAATATGCGCTGAGCATTTATGATGATTTTGCGGCAAACTTTGACGGCAAAGAACTGGTTAAGGAAGAAGCAGTGCAGGAAAATGAGAATGAACCGGAAAGCTTTGCATATATAGATGAAGATGATGCGTATGTGGAAGGAAGATGGGGAGGCACCAAGCATCAGGAAACGATAACAAACGGAAATACCAGTATGGGAACTGGCTTCAATGAAGATCAGATGAAGCGTTTGAAAAATGGAGTCGTTCATCCCGATAACCACTGGCAGGGGCCGGGAGTGCATTCGCCCTGGCATGGCGCATGGATGTATAAACCAAGCGGTAATTATCGGCCCAATGTTAGGATTAATTATGCGGCAGTACTTGAGATGGTTACAACGATTGCGTTAGAAGGGGGAAATACAGCGGGATTTAAGAGTTACAGCGATTTTATGGGAATGGATCCGACGACATTTAATGATTTGAAAGCGACAATTAATAAATTTTATACGAATCATCAAGAC
>CATOKN010000029.1 GCA_951800425.1 uncultured Lachnospiraceae bacterium | reverse complement strand
AGATTGGGATCATGCTTCGTCAGAGTTATTATTAGATTGCGATGAAGAAGTGCAAAAAATCTGCAGGGCTTTCAGGCAGTTTGATCTTTCGTATGTAAAATCGCTCAAGGTACATTATGAAAGTTTTACGGCGCAGGAGATGACGAAAAAAATATCCGGAATTCCTGGATTTGCAGGGTTAAAAAGTCCGCTGGTCAGAGTGGAGGGCGGGTATATTCCGGATTTAAGTTCCAGGTACTTTAGGGCGGATTTTTCCTACGGTTTGGCAATATTGGTTCAGATTGCTGAGTTCGCAGACGTCGCCGTTCCAAATATGGAAAAGATCCTGGAATGGTATTATGACATGATTGGGAAAAAGGAGGGATTTTGTTTTTCCGATTATGGAATTTATACGAAAAGCCAATTGATAGATTTTTATAACAGATAAAGCAATGGCGGCAAAGATGGAAAAGGAGGATTTTATGCAGGCAATTATTTTGGCGGCAGGCATGGGGAAAAGATTAAAAGAATTAACCCGCGACAACACAAAATGCATGATTCAGGTAAATGGTGTCGCATTGATCGATCGCATGCTGCATCAGCTTGATAAGCATCATTTATCGCGTATTATCGTAGTTACGGGATATGAGGGAAAAAAATTAGTGGATTTTATTGAGGGGTTGCTTATTCGGACAAAAATCGTATACATAAATAATTCGCTTTATGAAAAGACAAACAATATTTATTCACTTGCCCTGGCAAAAGAATGGCTTTGTAAAGAAGATACTTTGCTTTTCGAATCCGATTTGATTTTTGAAGATGACGTTATTGATTTATTATTAAAGGACGAAAGAGAAAATCTGGCTCTGGTAGATAAATATGAATCCTGGATGGACGGCACTTGTGTAAAACTCAGTCAAAATGATGATATTGAGGCGTTTATACCAAGGACAAAATTTAAATTTGATGAGCTGAATGATTATTATAAAACGGTAAATATTTATAAATTTAGCAGACGGTTTTCTCAGACGCATTATGTTCCGTTTTTAGAGGCATATCAGAAAGCGCTTGGTGAAAATGAATATTATGAACAGGTTCTGCGAGTCATTGCCATGCTGGATGATTCGGAAATGAAAGCAAAAAGATTAAACGGGCAGCTCTGGTATGAAATAGACGATATACAGGATTTGGATATTGCGACATCCATGTTTATTTCGGATGAGGATCAGAGAGTAGAGCTTTTACAGGAAAGATACGGCGGTTACTGGAGGTATCCGCAGTTGATAGATTTTTGTTATCTTGTCAATCCATATTTTCCTCCGCAAAAGCTTATGGACGAAATTAAGGCCAGTTTTGAGACACTGCTTACGCAGTATCCTTCCGGGATGCGGGTAAATGCTTTGCTGGCTGCTAAAAATTTCGGCGTTCAAAAGGAGAACATATTGACAGGAAATGGAGCGGCAGAATTAATTAAATCTTTGATGTCTCATTTGACCGGAAAGATTGGAATCATAAGGCCTACATTTGAAGAATACGGACACAGATATAGAGAGGAAGACATTGTGGCATACTGGCCGGAAAATGATGACTTTAAATATGGGATCAAAGAGCTGATGAATTTTTTTGGAGAAAAAGAGGTTCAAAATATAATATTGATTAATCCGGATAATCCCTCCGGAAATTATATTTTGAAGTCGGATTTGCTGAAATTGGCCGCATGGGCGAAAGAAAGAAATATAAAGCTTTTAATTGATGAATCTTTTGTTGATTTTGCGGATGAGCAAAATGCGACGATGATAGAGCAGCAGATTCTTGATGAAAATAAGCATTTATATGTTATGAAAAGCATTTCAAAATCGTATGGGGTACCAGGATTAAGACTTGGCGTTCTTGCGTCTGGCGACGCCGAAACGATTGCCAGAATAGAAAAAGACGTATCTATTTGGAATATTAATTCGTTTGCAGAGTTCTATATGCAAATTGCAGAGAAGTATGAAAATGATTATACAAAAGCCCTGGAAGCATTCCGTCAGGAGAGAATGCGTTATTTTAATGAGCTTTCTAAAATTCCGGGTTTGCGGGTGATTCCTTCTCAGGCCAATTATATTATGGCGGAGGTTACGGCAGGAATGACTGCAAAAGAATTAAATCGCAGATTAATTGTGAAATATAATATTTTGATTAAAAATCTTGTTGCAAAAATTAAGCAGGATGGAAGGCAGTATATACGATTGGCTGTAAAAACATCGGAGGAGAATGATAAGCTGATAAAGGCGATGCAAAAAGAACTGGCATAAATTGATGAATAAGGCATCGTGGAATAATAATTCCGTCAAACCGGCATAAACGATTCGGTTTGGCGGGATTATTCTATTTGTAAAGGATTTCTGCGGCAGAAAGTTTTAGAGCTTTTTCTAAAAAAGATTTCTCTTTTAATAGCGGTTAAAGTATGATAAGATAGAAAAAATAAAAATGCAAAATAGATAGGTTGAAATCAAAATGCAGTTAAAGAAACGTAAAATAACCATCATTGGCTCTGGTTACGTAGGATTGTCCAATGCCATTCTCCTGTCACAGCATCATTATGTATCAGCATTGGACTTGTCACAGGAAAAAGTAAATAAAATCAATCAGAGGATTTCTCCTGTCAAAGATCCGGAGATAGAAGAATATCTCGCTAACCACGCTCTGAATTTGACGGCTACGACGGATCCCAAAAAGGCGGTACAAGATGCAGAGTATGTGATAATTTCCACTCCGACAAATTACGATCCGGATAAAAATTATTTTGATACATCCTCCGTGGAGGAAGCCATAGAATGCATTCAAAATATAAACCAACAAGCCGCTGTTATCATCAAATCTACTGTTCCGGTCGGATATACGGCAAAAATCAGGGCAAAATATCAGATAAAGAACCTATTCTTTTCACCGGAGTTTTTGAGAGAAGGACATGCTTTGCGGGACAACCTGTATCCCTCCAGAATTATCGTAGGCGTTCCGGATGAAAACGAAGAGCAATTAAAAGTTGCGCGGCAATTTGCCGCTCTTTTAAAAGAAAGCGCGATCAAAACAGAAATTCCGGTTCTGTTTATGACAAACACAGAAGCCGAAGCGGTCAAACTGTTTTCCAATACCTATCTTGCTCTTCGCGTAGCCTATTTTAACGAATTGGATACGTATGCGGAAGTACGCGGTTTGAATACGAAACATATCATTGAAGGAGTGGGACTGGATCCCCGTATCGGGATGCATTATAACAACCCGTCTTTTGGATATGGAGGATATTGCCTTCCAAAAGATACAAAACAGCTCTTGGCAAATTATAATGACGTTCCGAATAATATTATAGGAGCAATTGTTGATGCCAATCGAACCAGAAAAGACTTTATTGCAGAACGCATTTTAGAAAAAGCCGGATATTTTAACGGCGAGGAGCAAAAGAAACGGCGTCCTGGAAACGACTGCCTGGTAGGCGTGTATCGGTTGACTATGAAAACAAATTCTGATAATTTCCGCCAGAGTTCCGTTCAGGGGGTTATGAAGCGGATCCAGGCGAACGGCGTAACAGTGGTTATTTATGAACCGACCTTGAAAGAAGAGATTTTTTTGGGCAGCAGAGTCATTGCGTCATTAGAGGAATTCAAAGCGGTTTCCGACATAATTATAGCGAATCGATTCGCGGATGAATTAAACGATGTTTCTGACAAAGTCTATACAAGAGATTTATTCCAGGAGGATTAACCATGGGAAAAACTACATTAGTCATTATGGCGGCCGGCATCGGCAGTCGCTTTGGAAAGGGGATTAAGCAATTGGAACCGGTTGGCCCGGGCGGGGAAATTATTATGGATTATTCGATCTATGATGCAATGCAGGCGGGCTTTGACGAAATTGTTTTTATTATTCGGCGCGATTTGGAAAAAGATTTCAAAGAAATTATCGGTAGTCGCATAGAGAAAATGATTCCGGTAAAATATGCTTTTCAGGAGCTTTCAGATTTGCCGGGCAAATTTAAAGCGCCAGATAAACGGACAAAGCCTTGGGGAACGGGGCAGGCTGTTCTTTCGGCAAAAGAACTTGTGAACAATCCGTTTGTCGTTATCAATGCGGACGATTATTATGGAAAAGAAGCTTTTATAAAAATCCACGATTATCTGGTTTCTCATTCGGGTAAGCCGTCGGACGGTTTTGACATCTGCATGGCCGGCTTTATTTTAAAAAATACGCTGAGTGAGAACGGAGGCGTGACAAGAGGCGTTTGCGAAGTCGGCGACGACGGACGGTTGTTAAAAGTAACGGAAACTTATGACATTCAATGGGGCAAAGAGGGGCTGTGCGCTCAGGATGAAAAGGGAAATCCGGTACAGGTACGGGAAAACCAATATGTATCTATGAATATGTGGGGGCTGCAGCCGAATTTTTTTGAAGAACTGGAGCGCGGATTTTGTGATTTTCTGTCAAATTTAAGCAAGGATGATTTGAAAGCGGAATATTTGCTTCCGAAAATTATCAATCAGCTTTTGCTGGAAAAGAAAGCGGAAGTAAAAGTTTTGGAAACACGGGACAAATGGTTTGGGGTTACGTATCAGGAGGATAAGGAAAGCGTTGTGGGGGCAATTCGCGAACTGATAGAGCGGGGAGTTTACAGGAAAAAACTATTTCAATGACGAGGTGCTATATGCAAAAGAAAAATAGAAGTTATATAAAGTTTATACTGTCTGCTGTTATTTTGTTTGCGGTTTTTATGGCCATTCCGGAAGCAAAGCCGCATCAGGCGGCAGAACAGCCGGTTTCTGTGACTTCCTGCAAATTGAATGCCAAAGGAAGCAAAATTACGGTCAAAGCCAAAGTGACGAAAAAAACAAAAGCCATGAAGTCGAAATTGTATCTTCTGGGTCTGAATGCAAACGTGTCAGAGACAGGTAAGAAAAGCGCTGTGCCGCTGGCTTCCGTAAAAGCAAAGAAAGGAAAAATTACGTTCAAAGCGAACTATAAATCCTCCATGTTGTTTCAGAAGTTTGCCGTGGCTTATAAATCAGGAAAAAAATACAAAATCGCAAGCGATGTAAAATATATTACAAATCCTGAAGTTTTGGCGTCTTATAAAGGAAAAGGACCGACGGCTTCATCCAAAAAAGGACTTCAGGTGGAGCATCTGGAAGATTCACTGGAGCTTGGCACGCAGCATGCCGTAATAAACTGGACTCTGAACTCTCTTTTAAACAACGGAGCAATCAATAAAACGTCTTTTACATATAAAAACAAAACCTATTATCTGGATGCTGATCAGATTGCGAGGAACGATGAGCTGGTACGCGCGTATAACGCGGCCGGAGTGCGGGTGACAATTATTCTGCTTTTGCCCAAAGACGCCGCTTCGAAAGGGACCAAGGCAATGCAGTATGGCGGCTATAATTATACGTTGTTTTCATCTGTAAAAACTTCTTCGAAAGACGGCTGTCAGACCTTTGAGGCCATTATGTCTTATCTGGCCAAACGGTATGGAACGAAAGAAAATCTTGTTTCCGGCTGGATATTGGGCAATGAGGTCAACAGCGCCTGTATCTGGAATTATGGGGGGAATAAGAGTCTTAGCGCTTATATGGAAAATTATGCGAGAGCGTTTCGCATCTGTTATAATGCCGTAAAAAGCGTCAGCAAGCATTCGAAAGTTTATATTAGTCTGGACAATAATTGGAATTATGACAACGACGGGGGCGGCAAGAGGTATTTTACTTCAAAAGCTACGGTTGATACCTTTTATCAAAAGCTGAAAGAGAAAGGAAAGATCGATTTCCAGATTGCATATCACGCGTATCCCGAAGGAATGTCCGATCCCATTTTCTGGGACGATGCAAAAGCGACAAATTCCGACAGCGCAAAGATTATAAATTTCAAAAATCTGAAAGTTTTGACAAATTATGCAAAAAAGAAGTTTGGGAAGAAATGTACGATTATGCTTTCGGAGCAGTCTTTTAATTCCAGCAGAGGCGAAGCCGTTCAGGCGGCAGCGTATGCGTATGCATATTATATGTGTGAAGGCAACAGCATGGTAGAAGCATTGATTTATGGAAGGCATGTGGATAATCCGTCGGAAACTAGCCTTGGGTATTATTGGGGACTTTATGACAAATGGTACGCTAAGCGGCTGATTTGGCATGTATTTCAGTACATTGATTCAAAGGAATCGTTTACGTTTACGGATCCGCTGCTGAAGTATACAAATTTGAAAAAGTGGAATAAAATCAGCGGTTTTAAGAAAGCAACGTATACAAAGATGGCTTCGAAATTGAAAAAAGCCGTTATCCGGTCCGTTTCATCCGATTCCGCTTCTTCTATGACGCTGACGTGGGATAAGATACTTTCGGCAGACGGATATGAGATTTACCGGAATGGTTCTCTGATTGGAACGGTGACAGGAAGCTCTGTTGTAACTTATACGGATAAGGGGCTTGCAAAGGCGGGAACCTACCAATATCAGGTGCGTATGTTCAAAGAAGCGCCGAAAGAGAGCGACCCCAATAAGAGAGTGAAGATTTATGGAACGCTTTCGGACGTAAAAACAGCGACGGTAACGGCCGGAAAAGCTGTATGGAATGAAGATAAGTGTGAAGTGAACGGCGGAGAAATTACGCTTGCATGGAAAAAAATGACAGACGTAGACGGATATGAGATTTACCGTTCGGCAGGAAATGGCAGTCAATATACCTGGCTTGGGACTGTGGCGGGAAATAAAACTTCTTATAAAGACGCGGAAACCGTTTCCGGAACTTCCTACACTTATAAAGTGCGTGCCTATGTTACGGTAAATGGAAAGAATTATTATGGAGACTATTCGGAAGCTACGGATAAGGTTGCCCTGATACAGCTTCGTGTCGGAATAGAAAACGGAAAAGTCGTTCTAAATTGGACGCAGTGGCCGAATACGGCGACTTATCGCGCGTTTTATAAACGTCTGACAGATACGGACTATATCAGGATCAGCGGATTGAAATCAACGACCTGCAGTATGGAGAAGTTTAAGGATGCGGCGGGAAATTTGTCGGATTTTGTCATTGGTCAGAAATATTGTTTCCGTGTCCGGGCGGTGCTTCCAGACGGAAAACTGAGTAAATTTTCTAATGTTGTTGAGTTTGTAATTACGGATGCAATCAAAGATCCGGGCGGAGAGACGCCTACGGATCCGGAACCTGGGGACGTGACTCCCGTAGATCCGGCGCCTGTGACGCCAATCGATCCGGACCCCGGAAACGTAACGCCCGCAGAACCGAACATGTAATTGATAAAATAGGATAAAAAAATTCTGAGAAAAGAAATGAGAAGGCTGGTGAGACGCTAACGTGAGAAAAAGAATCCTGTGTTTTTGGGTTGTGTTGCTTTTCCTTGCAGGGATTATAGGCAATATCAGTCAGCCAAATACCGTCCTGCATCATGAGAGGACGCTGCCGTCCCGAAACGGGGTTCGTCTGCAGACCGTATTATTGTCTGCAGATTCCCTGAACGGGATAGAAGACTTTCACAAGGTATCGGATGCGAAAAGAGCGGGCTCCGGCTTCGCAGACGGAATTCGGCAGAACATTCCGGCGTTTTTACCGGTCGATTTGGTTTTATGTTTCGGCTTATTATTGCTGATGCGGCGGTCCTGTTTTTCGGATAAGAGAATTCCCGTATTTTTGGTGGTAAGGTTTATTCATCGTTCTGACGGCAAGAAAAAAACCTGTTTTGATCCATTCAGAATCAAAACAGGAGGTTATCAGAGTGAAAATAGGAACAAAATACAAAATATTATCTATTGATGAAGAAAAAGAGGTACAACATTTTTATAAAAGAATTTTTTTACAGAAAGGATGTAAGTTTTATTCCGCGCAAAGCGGTAAGGAAGGGATAGCGCAAATCGTAAGCAATTGCCCGGATTTGGTGCTTTTGGATTTGATACTGCCGGATATGGAAGGGATGGATTTGCTGGTAAAGATTCGGGAACTGTCGGATTGTCCGGTAATTATCGTTTCTTCCAGAGAAAAAGAAAGCGATAAAGTGACGGCTTTGGACGCGGGGGCGGACGATTATGTGACAAAGCCTTTCGGGCATGAGGAATTGATGGCGCGTATTCGCTGCGCGCTCAGGTATCGCAGGAAGTATGGCGATAAAAATATATATCAGGCTAAGGGATTAAAAGTAGATTTTGACAGAAGGATTGTGCTGTTAAATGACATGCAGGTGCATCTGACGCCGGTAGAATACCGGATTGTGGAATATCTTGCCATGAATTCCGGAAAAATGGTGACATATCAGAGACTGCTGGAAAAAATCTGGGGTCCGTATGCCAGTGAGAGCAATAAAATCCTGCGGGTGAATATGACGAATATCCGCCGGAAAATTTGCGATAGTCCGGCGGAACCCAAGTACATATTTACAGAATCCGGAGTTGGTTATCGGATGGCAGAGTCTGTAGAGTCGCCGGAGCGGGGAGCTTTTGTTTCTTTATGAAAGAAAACTTCATAGATATTCCAGACAAAGCTTACAACGATAATGAGTATTCCGGAAATTGCAATGACATAATCTAAAGCGCTGCTTAATTCCATAATAAATGCCTCCTGAACCGTTTTTATTGTAATGCCATTATATCCAAAAGAAGCGGCGCGGGGAGGAAAGAAGAAGAATATTCATGTTTCGCTTGCGGGAATATGAAAAAATCAAACAATATATTAGCGGTGCAGTAATCAGACATGTTGAAAAGAATTTTAAAATTTTTTTCTGTTGATGCAATAAAAACCATTTTTCCTGCATTATCTAAGTATCAGACAATTTTAAGGAGGTACTTAGTCATGAAGAACATGAGAAAAGGAATTTTGGTTGGAGCGTTATCTATGAGCATGTTGGTTTCTGCGCCGCTTTCTGCGTCCGCCGCTTCACAGGCGGGCGTTTCGGACGCGCCGTATGCGGTAACGGCAAAATATGAAAAGCCGGAAAAGCAAAATCAGAAAAAGAATGAGGGCCAGGGGAAAAAGAATGAAGCCCAGGGAAAAGAAATCGGAAAAGTTACCTGTACATCTGCAGGAAAAGTCAATATTTCTTTTCGGGGACAGGTGACATACACCGATGCGGTAACTGCTGCTATCAAAGATGAGGCGGGAGAGGAAATTCCATGTAAAATCGCAAAGAAAAACAAGGGAATGATGTCGGTTTCGGCGTCTGGCCTGGTGAAAGGACAGCTTTACACCATTATGATTGAGGGGATTTTGGGTCAGAATTCCGGTGAGGCAGTTACCATTGAAAAAACATTTACGGCGAAAGGAATGAAGACAAAATGCAAAGTAGATTCGGCGGCCGTACAGGGAAAAAATTTTGTAGTTTTAAAGATGAAGTCTGCCGTTTCTTATAAAGATGCGACTGTCTTAGTAACGGATTCCAACGGACAGGAATGCGAAGCTAAAATTGTTAAGAAAGCCAGGGGAAATATAAAAATTCAGATTAGCGGAATGAAGAAAGGCAGTACCTATACGATTGTTGTCAATGGCGTAAAAATCAAAAAAGAAAAGAGTTATAGCTCCATTACCAAAACAATAACCGTAAAATAACAGCGTCAGGTTTTGGGGTGAGAAACAAAAGTTGAAAGGGGTATGTCCGAATGCGGAAAAACGCTCCAAAACAAAAAGTGCATATAGATGAACGGCTGTTTGAGCGTATTCGCAGCGGAGAAGAGGGTGCATTCAGAGAGCTGTATGATATGACATACAAGCCTCTTTACGCATTCTTGCTTTCTTATACCCTGAATGCTGAAGACGCCAGGGATTTGCTGCAGGATACTTACATTCAGATATTAAAAAACTGTGATCAGTATCGTGCGCAGGGAAATCCAATGGCATGGATGATGAAAATTGCAAAGAACATATTTTTGATGAAGCGCAGAAAAGAAGAGGAGAAGGAGAAAAGTATCAATTTTGAGGACGTGGAATATGAATTGGGGTTGGATGAGATTTCCAATTTAGAAAACCGCATGGTTTTGAGCAAGATGTTTGAACTGCTTTCTGCAAAAGACAGGAACCTGATTATTATGCATGACGTAAGCGGGTTAAAACACAGAGAAATTGCAATGATGCTGAATATGCCACTTGGCACGGTAATCGCCCGGTATAACAGAAGCATTCGGAAATTGCGGAAAGAATTTGGTGAAAGATTATGAAGAAAAGGGAATTAATAAAAAAGATAGAGGATGGATTTGAGGAGCTTGCACCAGATGTATTTGAAGCAGTGACAGAGGCGGGAATCAAAAAAAATGCGGATTGTATTGGGACAGAGGAAAGAGAGGTTTTGCTTTGGCAGCAGACGGGACATGCAGAGAATGGAAACCAAATGACATTTTCGTTCGGAAAGAGTTATGGAAAATGGAGTTTGAAAGCCGCGTTTTCCGTCTGCGTATGTCTGGCGGCAGTTTGCCTTTGCATTCTGTTTGGGATTGGAGAAAAAGAAGATACGGCATATTTGGTTTTGGATGTCAATCCCAGCATTCAGATTGAAATAGACGCTTCCTGCCAGGTGAGAAATCTGGAAGGGCTGAATGGAGACGGAAAAGAAATTGTGGATGTGCTGGAATGGAAAGAGAACGAGCCGGTGCAAAAAGTTTTAGACGGACTTCTTGAAAGCATGGTGGAAAAAGCTTATCTTGAGAGCGGCGGCGCAATACTGGTAACGCTTTCGGCGGCAAAAGAGTCGTTTGGCGATAACCTGGAGCGCGAGGCGAAATCGGGAATTGGCAGGAGGCTGAAGGAGCTGGATGTAGCAGACGTAACGGTGGCGTTTTGTCAGACCGGAACGGCTTTCGGAGCAAAGGGACGCGAATTTTTGGAAGAGCAATTGGCCGCGCAGTGCGATGTGACAATAGATGAAGTCAAAGAAATGACGGTAGGAGAGTTGATTTCTTATTGTCAGGAGCATACGAAAACCGCTGTAAAAATTTCAGAAGAATCATGTGGAGAGAAAGAAGAAGCCGGGCCAAAGGAAAAAGAGCCGAAAACGGCGCCGGTACAGGATACGGCGGAAGCGGCTGTGGAAGTGCCGGAGGAAAAAAGCACGGAAGAAGAATATGTAGAAGAAGAAACGGAAAAGAAAGAAGATAAGGATGTCAAAACCAATCATGCGCAGTCCAAAGTCATAGAAACCGAAGAAACAGTTACGCAGACGCAGACAGAAGTTCCTGTTTTACAGGATACGCCGGCGCAGACAACTCAGACAGAAATTCCTCAGCAAAATCCTGCCGTCCTCTCCACAGAAGAAGAGAATTCGAAAAAGAAAGAGCAAAAAAGGGAAAAGAAGAAAAAAAGAGAAAAACAAGGCAGAGAAAACGAGAAAGAAAAA
>CATOKN010000028.1 GCA_951800425.1 uncultured Lachnospiraceae bacterium | reverse complement strand
GGATACGCTGGAGCATTCGGGTTACGAGGCATATGCGGTAGGAGGCTGCATCCGGGACAGTATTTTAGGCAGAAAGCCCAAAGACTGGGACATTACGACTTCTGCGATGCCGAAAGAAGTAAAAGCGCTTTTTTCCAAAACCATTGACACAGGGATACAGCATGGGACCGTGACCGTTCTAATCGGACGGGACGGGTTTGAAGTGACGACGTATCGGATTGACGGAGCGTACGAAGATTCCCGGCATCCGAAAGAAGTGACGTTTACGCCGAATCTCATAGAGGATTTAAAGCGCAGGGATTTTACGATAAACGCCATGGCATACCACAAAACAAAAGGATTGGTGGATGCGTTTGACGGCGTAAGAGATTTAAAGCAGGGCGTCGTTCGCTGCGTGGGAGATGCAAGAGAAAGGTTTTTGGAGGATGCTTTGCGTATGATGCGGGCAGTAAGATTTGCGGCGCAGCTTGGCTTTTCCATTGCGGAGGGGACAAGAGAGGCGATTTGCGAATTGTCGGCAAATTTAGAACGCATCAGCGCAGAGAGAATCCAGATGGAGCTGGTAAAAATTCTCGTTTCCGATCACCCGCAGGAGATACGGACGCTTTATGAAACCGGCATTACCCGCGTGATTTTGCCGGAATTTGACGCAATGATGGAAACGGAGCAAAAAAATCCCCATCACAGATATTGTGTGGGAGAGCATGTTATCGCGGGGCTTTTGCAGATTGAAAACGATAAGGTTCTGCGTCTTGCGATGTTGTTTCACGATATTGCAAAGCCGGTATGTCAAACGCTGGGAGAAGATGGATTTCATCATTTTTACGGGCATCCCGAACGGGGAAAAATCATGACGGAGCAGATTCTGCGCCGGCTGAAGTTTGACAACGATACCATTGCCCGGGTATGCCGTCTTGTGGCTTCCCATGACGTAAATCCGGAAATTACGCAAAAGAGCGTTCGAAAGGCTATGGTGAAAGCCGGACTGGAAGCCTATCCGAAGCTTTTTTCGGTCAAACGGGCCGATATACTGGCGCAGAGCGATTATTTGCAGAAGGAGAAGCTGGAATATCTCAAAGAGTACGAAGCCTGTTATCAGGAGATTCTTAAGGAAAAACAGAGCCTGACGTTAAAGGAGCTTGCAGTTACGGGAAAAGATTTAATCGGGCTTGGAATTTGCCCGGGGCCGCATCTGGGAAAGATTTTAAACGAGCTGTTCTGGCTTGTCGTCGAGGAGCCTGAAAAAAATGAAAAAGACATTCTCCTGGAAAGGGCGAAAGCCTTAAGCAAAGGGGAATTCTCTTAGAAAGAGAGCATAAAACAGAAAGCCTTTTCATATGTTTAAAGGACACGGAATGTACGGAAACATACAGATAACGTGGAAAAGATTCGTATGGAGGGGTTTTTGTGTATAATCGGGAAGAAGAAATTCTGGAACAGTATGAAATTGAAGTTAGAAGCACGTCAAAAGGACGCGGAGCCCTGAACTGTGATACGGATAAGGGAACAATGATGTTAAAGGAGTTTCGCGGTTCTAAAGAGCGGGCTGCGTTTCTGTATGAGATACTTGGATTTTTATCTGACCGTCATTTTGCGGCAGAAACGGTGATGCGTTCAAAAGAGGGCGAAGTTCTGGTAAAAGATGAGGTAAACGATATATCTTATCTGTTAAAGAGCAGATACCCGGGCAAGGAATGCGATGTAAAAAGCAGAGACGACATCCTTGCCGCAGTCAGGAAGCTGGCCGAATTTCACAGCATAGGGAAAGTCTGCGAAAAAGAGATTCCCGAATTTGTAAAGGCAGATGAAAACAGCCTGTTTGAAGAATACGGGCGTCATAACAGGGAATTAAATAAAGTAAAAAACTATATCCGCAATAAAAAGAAGAAAAATGATTTTGAATTGCTTTTTATGAGGGTATATGAGAATTATAAAAGCCAGGCGTTTGAGGTGACCAGGCAGCTGGAAGAACAGGCGGGGCGTCTGGACGCGTCTTATTTGGACAGGATGCGCGGGATTTGCCATGGAGACTACAACCAGCATAACGCGGTACTTTTTCAGGGGGAATGGACGCTGATTAATTTTGAACAGATGTCCTATGACGTTATGGTCGGGGATCTGGCGAATTTTATCAGAAAAATTCTGGAAAAATACAACTGGAATACGGGGCTTGGCATTGATATGATAACGGCGTACGACGGCGTGCGAAAACTAATGCCGGAGGAGCTGGAGCAGATTTATCTCAGACTGGCCTATCCCAAGAAATACTGGAAAATCGCAAACCATTATTTAAGCTCCAGAAAGTCCTGGATTTCCGGAAGAGATATAGAAAAACTGGAAAAAGTCATGGAACAGGAGCAGCAGAGAAAACAATTTTTAAAAATGTTATTTTGTTTCACAAGCTGAGCAAATTGTGATATACTCATAAAAAGCGTTTGCAAAAGCACGCGTAAAGATAAGGGAATGGTGAAATGACGGAAAAAGCAGGAAAGATACAAAAGAAAGCCCTTTTTATGATTCTTGTGACGTTTCTGGCGGTTGGGGCATGTTCGTGCAGCAAGCGTTCTTCCGGCAGCGGTATCGTGCAGACCAGAATGGGAACCGGAACGAACAGGGAAGAAGCAAAAGAGCAGGTGCAGCATATACAAGACGATACGCAGGAAGAAGAAGCGGTCGAATCCGGGCTTTATATTGTGACAAAAATCGAGCAGGAAGCAAAACAGGCGTCTTTTCAGAAAGTAACCAGTAAGCGGCAGACACAGTATGCGTACGATACGGGAACGCAGTTTCTGGATAAATATGACAATACGAAGTCTATCGCGTCTTTTTTACCGGGAGACGTCGTGGAGCTTGATGTGCTGGGCAGTGAAAGAAAGCTGCTGCGCGTAAAAATGTCCGATGAAGTCTGGGTATATGAAGATATTGTAAATTACTCCATAGAGGAAGAAAAAAATGCCATGGTCATTGGACAGACAAAGTATTCATACGATTCCGATATGGAAATTTTTTCCGGAGAAGCAACAATTGGATTTTCCGGCCTTGGAAATTCGGACGTGCTTCGGGCCGTGGGAATTGGCAAAAAGCTGATTTCTCTTTCCGTTGCCAAGGGACACGGCTATCTTGCGCTTGCCAATACGAAGCTGTTTGAGGGCAGTTTTATTTGCGTGGGAGACCGGATATTTGAAGAAGTGACGAAGAATATGCAGATGGAAATCCCGGAGGGAAAGTATTTAGTGACCGTGGCCAACAATGGATATGGCGGGAGCCGGGAAATTACCGTAGAACGGGATAAGACGACAAGCCTGAACTTAGACGAACTGAAAGGAGAAGGGCCTAAAATCTGTAAAGTTGTTTTTGACGTTGGCGTCGAGGGAGCGCTTCTTTTTATCGACGGAAAAAAAGCGGATTATTCGGCTCCGGTGGAGCTTTCCTACGGTATGCATTCCATTGTAGTGGAAGCGGAGGGCTTTGACGCAATTACTCAAAAACTCGTGGTCAATTCGCCGAGCGCGGAAATTGAAATTGCGCTGTCCGAGGCCTCGGGTTCCGGGGAGGATGAAGCAGACGAGGATGCCAAAAAAGATACCGCTAACAATGAAAAGAACAACAACGCAAATCAGAACAATCAAAATAACGGAAATAATAACAACAATAACGGAAATAACAACAATAACAATAATAATGGGAATAACAGCAACGGGAATAACGGAAATAATAACAGCAACAATGGGAATAATAACGGCAATAATGCAGACGGCAACGCGTCCCAGTCAGACTATCTGACGACGCTTTATAACCTGCTGCAATCTATGAATAATTCCGGAAGCAGTTCCGGAGGCAATTCCAACACGGGCAATAACTCAAACGCGGGCGACAGCTATGATGATTTGAGGGATCAATAATATAACAAGGGAGGAAAGGTATGAATTACAAAGAGATTTATGAAGACTGGATTTCAAATCCGTATTTTGACGAAGCGACGAAAGCAGAATTAAAAGCAATTGCAGACGACGAAAAAGAGGTGGAAGACAGGTTTTACATGGAGCTTGAATTCGGTACGGCCGGACTGCGCGGGGTCATTGGCGCAGGGACGAACCGCATGAATATTTATACGGTTCGAAAAGCGACGCAGGGACTTGCAAATTATATTAAAAAAGTCGGAGCAAAGGAGCGCGGCGTTGCCATAGCGTATGATTCCAGAAGAATGTCGCCGGAATTTGCGGATGAAGCGGCGCTTTGCCTTGGAGCAAACGGAATTAAGGCATATGTATTTGAATCGCTGCGTCCTACGCCGGAGCTTTCTTATGCAGTCCGTAAATTGAACTGTATCGCGGGCATTAACGTAACGGCCAGCCACAATCCCGCAGAATACAATGGATACAAAGTATACTGGGAAGACGGGGCGCAGATTACGCCTCCGCATGATACGGGGATTATGTCGGAAGTAAAAGCTGTGACAGATTATAGCTCCATGCTTACGATGGATAAGGAAAAAGCTGTGGCGGACGGGCTTTACATTACAATTGGAGAAGAGATTGACCGTTCTTATATGGAAGAAATTAAAAAGCTTGTGCTGCATCAGGATGCGATTGACGCGGTAAAAGATGAACTTAAGATTGTATATACGCCGCTTCATGGAACGGGAAATATTCCGGTGCGCACCATCTTAAAAGAACTTGGATTTCAGAATGTGTTTGTCGTAAAAGAGCAGGAATTGCCGGATGGAGATTTTCCGACGGTGGGCTATCCCAATCCGGAAGCTCCGGCAGCTTATGAGCTTGCGCTTGCGCTTGCCAGAAAAGAAGACGCGGATCTTGTGCTTGCCACCGATCCGGACGCCGATCGTCTGGGCGTATATGTCAAAGACGGCCAGACGGGCGAATACCATATGCTGACCGGAAATATGTCCGGCTGTCTGATTGGAGATTATATCATTGGCCAGACGAAAGAAGTAAGGGGAAGTCTTCCGGAAGACGGCGCGTTTATCCGTTCTATTGTTACGACAAATCTGGCGGACGCCATTGCAGACTATTACGGCGTGGATTTGATTGAAGTTTTGACCGGATTTAAGTTTATCGGCCAGAAAATGCTGGAATTTGAACGTACGAATCAGGGGACGTATTTATTTGGCATGGAAGAAAGCTACGGCTGTCTGCCGGGAACCTACGCAAGAGATAAAGACGCCGTTGCAGCCACTATGTTCCTGTGCGAAGCGGCGGCTTACTATAAGACAAAAGGAAAAACGCTGTGGGATGCGATGGTGGATCTCTATGAGCGGTGCGGATACTATCAGGATCATGTGGAATCCATTACGTTAAAGGGGATTGAAGGCCTGGAGAAGATTCAGAATATTCTTGGAACCTTAAGAAAAGAGCCTCCGGCATCTATTGGAGCGTATGAGGTTCTGACAGTCAGGGATTATCAGACAGACTCCATTACAGATACAAAGACGAAAGAATCAAGGCCGACCGGACTTCCAAAATCAAACGTGCTTTATTACGAACTGGCGGACGACGCGTGGGTATGCGTGCGTCCCTCCGGTACGGAGCCAAAAGTAAAATTCTATATTGGCGTAAAAGGAAGTTCTTTAGAGGATGCTGTCGAAAAGGCGAAAGCTTTGGGAAAGACAGTGCTTGACATGGTGGAAAAGCTGATATAATTTCGGAAAAATATGGACTTGTTCTTGACAAATACAGGTAAAACAAGTATAAATAATCTTGTAGTTAATTGAGAGGGCGACCTTTACGAAATGAAAATCCACAGGAGGAATTTTTAAATGAACAAAGCAGAATTAGTCGCAGCGATTGCTGACAGAACTGAATTATCAAAAAAAGATGCGGAAGCAGCTTTAAAAGCTTTTACAGATGTTGTAGCAGAAGAATTGAAAAAAGGCGAGAAAATTCAGTTGGTTGGGTTTGGGACATTTGAAGTTTCTGAGAGAGCTGCAAGGCCTGGCAGAAATCCGCAGACTGGAGCAGAGATGGAAATCCCGGCTTCAAAAGCGCCGAAGTTTAAGGCTGGAAAAGCTTTAAAAGATATGGTAAATGCATAACATTATCCGTAAGGAGATTGAATAGCATGTGTATTGCAGGGGGCGTTTCTGACGCCCTCTGCGTTTTCGTTTCAAAGGAAATTTGAGCGGCTCGTCGTCAGAGCGCGTTGGAAAGACGCTTTAGGATGGAGAAAAAATATGAGATTGGATAAATTTTTAAAAGTATCCCGGCTGATTAAGCGCCGTACCGTGGCAAACGAGGCCTGTGACGCCGGAAGAGTCACTGTCAATGGAAAAGCGGCGAAAGCTTCGGTTAAAGTAAAAGTCGGAGATGTCATTGAAATTGCTTTCGGGCAGAAAACAGTAAAGGCAGAAGTACTGTCTTTGCTGGAATCGACAAAAAAGGAAGATGCAAAGGAAATGTTTCGTTACCTGTAACCGCGCGATGCGCAAATAAAATTTTTAGCATAAAATACCGTTCCTGCTAATATAATGTAAACAGAAAAAAAGACAACCATTCCGGAGAAGAAAGGTTGCAGGCAGGAGGTAAGTATGGAAGAAAAAACAGGAATGAAAGCGCATAAGGTTCTCCTAAACAGCCGAAAGGCAGGAAGCTTTAGCGGAGTGGTGGACGTACTCTCTTTTGACGTGGCTGAAATTCTTCTTGAAACGGAGCAGGGAATGCTTTTGATCAAGGGGAACAATCTTCATGTCAACCGCCTCAGCCTGGAAAAGGGAGAAGTAGACATTGAAGGGAAGATCGATTCTCTGGCTTATTCTGAAATCAAAGATTACGGCAAACAGGCGGAGTCTTTTTTCGGGCGGCTGTTTAAATGAGCGGAACAGTCAGCAATACGATTGCCGGGGAAGGCAGCCTGTTGTTTCTTTCTTTTTTGTTTGGGATCGCGCTTATGCTGTTGTATGACGTATTGCGGGTTTTTCGCCGAATGATAAAACACGGGACGATTTTTATGGCGGTGGAGGATGTTTTTTACTGGGCGTTGTGCGCAGTCGGAATTTTTGCCATGCTTTACCAGGAAAACGACGGACTTTTGCGCTGGTTCGTTATTGTAGGCGTCGCCGTAGGCATGCTGCTCGAAAACAGTCTGATCAGCCCGTTTGTTGTGCGCGTGTTTGTCCGGATTTTTGGGACGCTTCAGAAGATAATAGGAAAAATACTTCGCGTATTGACAAGACCCCTGAAAAAAGTTTTTATTTTTTTCAGAAAACAATTGAAAAAAGTAAAGAAAGCAATTAAGATAGGTTTAAGCAAAGAGTAAAGAGGGTAATGAGTATGGGCAGATATAGAAGAAAAAAAGAAGCCGGCAGGATGAGCATTGCCTGCATCGTCATATTTTTACTTGTGTTTATGCTGGTGCAGATTGTAAGGCTTTATCATAAAAATCAGGAGTATGTAGCCAGAGAAGAAGAGCTGTCGGGACAGCTTTTGCAGGAAACGGAGCGTTCCGATTATCTGAAAGAGTATGAAGAATACATTGGCAGCCGGGAATATGTGGAAGATACGGCAAAGAGCAAGCTGGGCCTTGTCTATGACAATGAGATTATCTTCAAAGAAAAATAACATAAGTTTCTTAAAACGGCTGAATGCCCTCGAATCTACAATTCGAGGGCATTTTTGGCGAAAAGTTTTTTGACCGGCATCAATCGTTTGACAAAGATTTTATTGCCGCATGCGTATAATGCCTCTTAGCTTCGAACGGAAAAAATTCCGTCTGAAAAAAGAAATGCAGGAGGTATAAGACATGAAAAAAACAGGATGGAAACAATTGGCGCTTGGCATTTTGGGAGCGTTGCTCTGCAAAATATCAATTATGGGATGTTATCCGTTTGTTCCGGCATATTTTGCCGCCGTATATCTGGAGGAGAGCGGGCGATGGCTGTTGTCGGTTGGCATGCTGACGGGTATGGTGGCGTTTCTTCCGATTACGGTTATTGCAAAATACGCCATGTCTCTTCTCGTAATTGGAATTGCGGTGCGTCTGTCGGAATGGGTGGACAAGCGATGTTATGCGTATGTTGCGGCAATTGCCGCGTCGGGAGGCACTCTGGCGCTTTCCGTATTTGGAGGAATTTTTGATTTCAGGAACCAGGTGACGATGGTGGCCGCCGTCTGCGAGGCGCTGTTTATTTTTGGATTTGTCATATTGGCCGCAAAAGGCGTGCATCTGTTTTTAGAAGAGGAAGAACAGCCGGCTCAGCTGGATCAGGTAAAAGAGGGTTATCAGGAGCAGAGACTTTTAAATTACGCCAAAAGCTTTGAGGGCCTTTCCAGGACGTTTTTATCTATGAAAAGACACAGCGAAATGCAGCCGGAAGATATGGGACAGATTCAGCAGGAAATTGTAGGGCGCATCTGCAGTGGATGCGATACCTGCGCCGTTTGCTGGGCTCCTGCGGATCAGACGATGTACGGAGTGTTTGGAAAACTGGCCAGAAGCCTTTTGCAGAAAGGCGAGGCAGATGAGGAGACAAAGCGGGAGCTGGCGGCTCACTGCCGTTATGCCGGCCATGTAGAGCGGGAAGCGTCTGTGGCGTTTGAACAGGCGCGGGCCAATAAAGCCTGGTACAACCGTCTTTTGGAAAACAGAGAGGTGATTGCCCAGCAGTTAGACGCCATGGCGTTTATTATGGAAGACTGCGCCAGCGAAACGAAGCTGTTGGATGCGCAGGAAAAACGAAAGCTGTCTGAAATTCGCTATCGTGCAAAGGAATGCGGAATTACGATAGAAGAAATTCATTTATTTCAAAAGAACGACGGTCATATCCAGGTACATTTAAGGGCGCATTCCAAATGGGGAAATTGCGTGGCGGTCAAAGAGCTGACTAAGGCGGTGGCGCATTCGCTGGATTTGCATATGAAGCCGCACAAAGACAGCAGGACGTTTGTCGGAAAAGAGACGGTTGAGGTTATATATGAAGAAGAACCTGCCTTTCACGCGGTGCATGGAGTGGCAAGGCTGACAAAAGACGGGTCGGCTGTTTCCGGAGACAATTTTTCTTTTCTGGAAAAGGAAGACGGAGAGCTTGTGCTTAGCCTTTCGGACGGAATGGGGTTTGGAGAGGGAGCGTGCAGAGAAAGCGAGCTTGTGGTGGATTTGCTGGAACGCTTTATCGAAGCGGGATTTACGAAAGATACGGCGATCAAAATGCTGAATTCGGCCATGGTGATTTATGGGGAAGACGAATCGTATTCCACTGTGGATATTTCATCTGTCAATCTTTATACCGGGGAAACGTCTTTTTATAAAATCGGCGCGTCCGCGACGTTTATCCGTCACAAAAACGGCAGCGTGGAATGTCTGCTTTCGACTTCGCTTCCGGCCGGCGTCAGTTTTGAGGTGGAAATTGAGCAGGCGAAAAAACAGCTTTCGGACGGAGATTTCCTTGTCATGATTACGGATGGTGTGTTAGAATATCTGAATACGGAGAAGCCGGAGGAGACGCTGGAGGGGATTATATCAGAAATTAAAACAAACCACCCGGGTCTTTTGGCGAAGAAGATTCTGGACCAGGTGATGCTTTATACCGGAGGCGAGGTCAGAGACGATATGACGGTGCTTGCGGCGGCAATCTGGGAAAATTAGCATGCAAAAGCGGAGGAAATTATGATAGAAAAAGTGGCCGCTTATATGACGGCGCATCAGATGGCGAAAGATAACGATCATGTCATTGTGGGAGTATCCGGCGGCGCGGATTCCGTCTGTCTGCTTCTTGTGCTGTCTGAGCTGCGCCGGAAGATGGGATTTGCCGTTTCCGTGGTACATATCGAACATGGCATCCGCGGCGAAGAGAGTCTTTTCGATATGGAATTTACGAAACGGCTCTGCCTGGAAAGGGAAATTTCGTTTGTCTGCCGCCGTTATCCTGTTTTGGAAATTGCCGCAAGAGAGAAAATTTCCGTGGAGGAAGCGGGAAGAAACGCGCGGTATGAAGCGTTTCGGCAGGAAGAGGCGCGTCTTATGCAGGAGGTTTCGGCGCGGGGCGGCAGGGTGAAAACGGCGGTTGCGCATCATGCGGATGACAATGCGGAAACGATTCTGTTCCATCTTTGCAGAGGCAGCGGATTAGACGGCCTTTGCGGAATCGCCCCCGTGCGGGGAAGTGTGATAAGGCCGCTGCTTTGCGTCACAAGGCGTGAAATAGAAGCGTTTTTAAAACAGAAAGGACAGGACTACCGGACGGACGCGACAAATGAAGACGTTGCTTACAGCAGAAACCGCATCCGCAGAAACGTGATGCCCCAGCTTTCTGAGGTGAATGAAAAAGCCGTCTGGCATATGAACTGTCTGGCGGAAGAAGCGGCGGACATTTCCGCATATCTTTGCCTGGAAACAGGCAGGATTTTAAAGGCCGGCATAAAGAGGCGAAACGAAAGGGAGCTTTGGTTTGCGCTTTCAGAATTTGCCGGTCTTCCCGATGTTTTAAAGCGGCGTCTGCTGCTGGAATTGCTGCGGGAAGCATTGGGCGACAGAAAAGATATTGGCAGGGAGCATGTGGCCGCGCTGGCCGCGCTGGCGGAGGGAGCGACGGGCCGCAGGCTTTCCTTGCCCCGCGGAATCATTGCGGAAAAATCTTATGAATGGCTGGCCTTTTATCCGGACAGGAAAAAGGCGGATGAAAACGAATTGGCTCCGGAAGTCTGGGCGGATGAATTTCCGATGGATGTGATTTTGCCCAAAGGCCGGGTGCGGTGCCGGATATTTTCCGTTTTGAAAAAAGATGTGCAAATTCCAAAAAATATGTATACGAAATGGTTTGATTATGATAAGATAAAGAATAGGCTTTGCTTCAGGCTGAGAAAGCCGGGAGATTTTTTTATTGTAGACAGACAGGGACACAGGCAGAAACTGAAAGATTACTGGATCAATGAGAAAGTTCCGAAGCGGGAGAGGGAAAATGCGCTTTTGCTTTCAGACGGGCCGCATATTGTATGGGCCATAGGTTATCGCATCAGCGAATATTATAAAGTTACGGAGCAGACGAAATGTGTGTTAGAGGTACGGTACGGGGAGGAAGACTATGAGTGAAACAGTTCGCGTGTTATTGTCAGAAGAAGAGGTAGACAAAAGGATTGCAGAGATTGCAGAGGAAATCAGCAGGGATTATGCGGGAGAACAGGTACATTTGATCAGCGTTTTAAAAGGAGGCGTATTTTTTACCTGCGAACTGGCGAAGCGTCTGACGATTCCGGTTTCCATGGATTTTATGTCGGTTTCCAGCTATGGGTCGGCGACCAAATCCAGCGGTGTAGTAAAGATTATCAAGGATCTGGACGAGGGGCTGGCAGGATTGAACGTGCTGGTCGTAGAAGACATCATTGATTCGGGCAGGACGTTAAGCTATCTGCTGGAGTATCTGAAGAATCAGAATCCCCGAAGCTTAAAGCTCTGTACTTTGCTGGATAAGCCGGAGC
>CATOKN010000027.1 GCA_951800425.1 uncultured Lachnospiraceae bacterium | reverse complement strand
GTCCCAGCTTTTCCAGCACAGGAAGCGCCTCCTGACGCGCCGTCAGCTCTACGTTTTCCAGCGGCGTCATATAATCAATCAAATTATAATTCTGAAATACAAAAGAAACATGGCTTCTCCTGTGTTCTTCCAGCTCTTTCTTTTGAATTTCCCGTCCCTCAAATAAAACCTGTCCCTTTCTCGGAAAATCCAAGCCTCCCAAAATCGAAAGAAGCGTAGTCTTTCCGCAGCCGGAAGGCCCCAGAATCACATACATTTTCCCTCGCTCAAAGCTCTCGCTTATATCATCCAAAACTACTCTGTCCCTGGTATACTCATAGGAAACATTCTTAACCTCCAGTACGCCCATTTTTCTCCTCCCACTCCTATTTCTAATGATCCAAACAAAGTCTTTTTATTTTCCCAAAAACAAAACCAATTATACAAATTGTATATATAACTTATTTTTTTACATTGTATCATATTTTTTACAATATTACAATGCCTCAGATCTGAAATCTGATTGACGCAAGCGTTTGTGAATGCTATGATACAAGAGTCAGAAAAAATCTTTACAATAGGAGACACAGGATGAAATATAAATTAAGCCACAAAGAATTAGACGTCATGCAGACTTTATGGGCGTCTGAAAAAGCGTTATCCAGTACCGATTTTATACAGATCAATCCGGCATTAAACCCAAATACGGTTCAGGCCGCGCTGCGTACCTTGCTGCATAAATCCTATATCCGCGTGACCGGCATGGAACAGCATAACAAAGTATTTGCAAGAACCTACCTGCCCTGCTTTACGGAAACCGATTATATGATGGAGCAGTTTCGGGAATCTTCCATAAAAACGGACGCTTTTTTTGCCGCTCTGGTAGAAAAAGAAGATATGGACACGTTAGATGAACTGGAAAAAATCATTACCAGACAAAAAGAGCTTTTAAAAAACGCCTCTTTGTCCTCCGACCTGCAAAAGAAAAACTAATGGGAAAGGAATCCTGATCATGGACATATCCGCTTCTTCCATTCTCTCCCTGTTTATCTGGGGAAATGGCATGCTGCTTTTTTTATATTTGATATGCCAGACAACTTCTGTTTTCCGAAACACAGACTGCCGCTCTCTTATCCGGATGTCAGAAATCGCCTTTTTGCGCTTTCTGCTTCCTGTATGCGGAAAATTTTCCATCCCTTTTACAGCCGTAAATGTTTTGCAGACGCAGAAGCTTTCTTTATTCGGATACACCTTTCCCCTTGTCTGGATTCTGCTCTTCTGCTGGCTGTTTGTAACCTTGCTGTTATTGATACGAATGTCTGTGAAATACATACAGTACCGACTGGCCGTAAACGCGTTTTTAAACAGCGGCGCAGCCGTCCCCGTAAGCATTCCCGCCGGTTCTGTTCCGAAAAAAATAAGAGTCTACGAAAGCATGGCGGTTTCCGTTCCCATGCTCACAGGAATTTTACATCCTGTGGTTTTATTGCCAAAAATCCCGCTTACCTGGGAAGAAACTTCTTTGATTCTCAACCACGAATTGCAGCATTACCGATACAAAGACATTTTCACAAAAATCTGTCTCGAACTGTTTCTCATTTTATACTGGTGGAATCCCGTAATGCACATGATAAAAAAGAAGATGCTTCTTTTGCTGGAAATCCGGGCGGATCTGGGCGTGTATGAAACCTTAAATGAAGTGAGAAAAATAGAATATCTGAGATGTTTGCAGCTTCTTTCCGGTTACCGGCCAATCCATCCCTCCTGCGGCATTCATTTTGCCGAAGGAAAGAAATCATTTCTGCTGCAAAGAGTCAAATATCTGATTGCGGAAAACCGACGGCATACGCCGCCGGCTGTTATTATGCTTTTCTTTTCCGCTCTGTTGCTTTGCTCTTTTCTGTTCTCCTTTACGGCTGCGCCTTATTAAGAGCCGCTCTTCTTTTTTGCAGCTTTTTTCGGCTTTCTCTCCGGCAGCTCCTCATACATCTGCGCAACCATTTTCTTAAGCCGGTTCCGGTCTTCTAAAATGGTAACCGGAAGCATGTCTTTCGCCCCCTGGTAGGGCGGCGCCGGCTCACTGTCCGGCATATGCTCTCTGGAGGCTTTCGTATCTTTTACCATAAAACCGCTTTCATAAATCCCGCCAAAAATACGTTCCTTATAATAAAAAACGTAGCCTCCCATCATCGGCGTGTTGCGTACTTCCCCCAAATCAGATAGCTGATCCATCACATATTCTGCGAGTTCTTTATTTGCCATATTCTGCTCCTTACTTTTCAAATACTACAACTCCGCACTCACACGGATGATCCAAAAACACAGACTCTTTTGCATTGCTTCGGTGTCCCAATATCTTTAATGCAATCGTCATATCCCCACCCCCGCCAATGATTAACAGTGAACCAAGATAAAATAGAATCGGCACACCACAAAAGGCGGAAAGCACAGACGGAACAATCCCAAGCACAAGCGTAGGCATCAGGGCTCCTGTCAGATACGCGCCTTTCGACAAAGGATCTTTACATGTGCAGTAAGGCGTCAGATACTGCGGAATAAAGCCAAAAGAAATTGCCTGAAAATGACGTCTGGCAAACAGGCCAAACGTCAGGCCATGAATTCCTTCGTGCAGAAAAATACAGATAATATAAAGCACAGGCAAAAGAATCAGCGAAGCCTTTCCCATTCCAAAAAGAAAGCTTCCGTTGCAAATCCAAAACAGCCAGCCAAACAGCACGACAAACGGAATGGCAAGCAAAATTGCCATCCAGTTTGCCGTCAGAATAGAAACCGTTAAGTCCTGACAAGTATATCCCTTTTCTTCCATCTTCTCTTTTAACTGCTCAAACTCTGCTTTCCTGCGCTCCTCTGCCTTTGTCAGGCTGCGGCTTTTCTTCTCGCCCATATCCAAAACCTCCTAACGGAAATACGAAACTCCCGATTCAAACAGCTTCATATCCTGCTCGCCGTAGATATTAACGGCTACGGAGCGTCCCCGCCGTTCCGCGTGGGCCATCTTGCCCAGCACGCGGCCGTCCGGGCTTGTAATTCCCTCAATCGCGGCATAAGAGCCGTTTACGTTCCATTCTTCATCCATCGTCGGCATTCCCGCTTCGTTGACATACTGCGTCGCTACCTGTCCGTTTTCAAACAGACGGTCCACCCATGCCTGCGGCGCGACAAAGCGTCCTTCGCCATGGGAAGCCGGATTGCAGTAAACGGCCCCTGTTTCCGCTTTCATAAGCCAGGGAGATTTATTTGTAACGACTTTTGTATAGACCATTTTGCTGATATGGCGGCCAATCGTATTATAGGTCAGCGTCGGAGAATCGCCATCCTGCTCCGTTATCCTGCCATGCGGCACAAGACCCAGCTTGATCAGGGCCTGGAAGCCGTTGCAGATGCCAAGCAGCAGACCGTCCCGCTCCTGCAGCAAACGGTTGACTGCTTCTTTTAACGCTTCATTGCGGAACGCCGTCGCAAAAAACTTCGCGGAACCCTCCGGCTCGTCTCCGGCAGAAAATCCGCCCGGGAACATAATCATCTGGGACTGCGCGATGGCCCGTTCAAATTCTTTTACCGAATCTCTTATATCTTCCGCAGTTAAATTTTTAAATACTTTTGTAATCACATTCGCGCCCGCGGCTTCAAATGCCCGCGCGCTGTCGTACTCACAGTTTGTCCCCGGAAAGACCGGAATAAATACCGTAGGCTTCGCCGTTTTGTGTTTGCAGACATAAATCTGATCCGTCTCATAAATTCCTGTATTTACGACATCGGTATCTTCTGCGGCACGGGTCGGGAATACGCGCTCTAACGTATTCGTCCATGCGCCAAGGGCCTCTTCCATGGAAATCGTCATATCCCCGCAGATAAATTCCTGACGGTCGTTTACGGCTCCAATCTTAGAAACAACGTCTGACAGGCCGGCGCTTTGCATCGTTTTTAAGATTTCTTTTGCACGGTCGTTTGGAACTTCCGCCACAATATTTCCAAATCCAGGCGCAAACAATACGGAATCGCTTACCGTCTCGCAAAGCGTTACGCCAAGCTTATTTCCAAACGCCATCTTGCTTACTGCCGCCGCAAGCCCCTTTCCGTCCAGAGCGTATGCCGAAACGATTGCCCCGGCGTCTTTTAAGCTGCGGATTGCGTCGTAGACTTTCATTGCCTGTGCGTAAACGGGAAGTTCGTACGCGTCCTTTTCCACCGAGAACAAATACAGCTGATTTCCCGCCTGTTTCAGTTCCGGCGTAAGGATGTCTTTTTCTTTGGCCACATCTACGGCAAAAGATACTAACGTAGGCGGTACGTCGATTTCATTAAAGCTGCCGGACATGCTGTCCTTCCCGCCGATGGAGGGAAGACCAAAGCCAATCTGCGCGCCGTATGCGCCCAGCAGCGCCGCAAACGGCTGGCTCCAGCGGCCCGGTTCTTCTGACATTCTGCGGAAGTATTCCTGGAACGTAAAGCGGATTTTCCTGTAGTCGCCTCCGGACGCCACAATGCGGGCAACAGATTCCAATACTGCGTAAACCGCGCCGTGATATGGGCTCCAGGAAGATAAATACGGATCAAATCCATAACTCATCATTGTTACGGCGTCCGAATCTCCGTTTGCAACCGGAAGCTTCGCCACCATGCTCTGTGTTTCGGTAAGCTGATAACGCCCGCCGTAAGGCATATACACACTGCCCGCGCCAATGGAGCCGTCAAACATTTCCACAAGGCCTTTCTGTGAGCATACGTTTAAGTCGGCCAGCTCCAAAAGCCACGCCGCTTTTCTGTCGTTCTTTTCCACGGCCTCTTTTACGGCGGGAACCGGAATCTGATCCAGATAACAGTCTTTTTTCTGCGGAATGTCTACCGCAACGGAAGTTTCCTGATGGGCTCCGTTGGTGTCCAGAAACGCGCGGGAAATGTTTACGATTTCTTTTCCTCTCCAGCTTAAGACAAGGCGCGGCTCTTCTGTTACGACGGCGACCGGAACCGCTTCTAAATTTTCTTCTTTTGCGTATGCCAAAAACCGCTCCATATCATCCGGAGAAACAACGACTGCCATACGCTCCTGCGATTCGGAAATCGCGATTTCCGTTCCGTCCAGTCCCGCATATTTTTTCGGCACTTTATCCAGATTTACCCGCAGGCCCGGCGCAAGCTCTCCAATTGCAACCGATACGCCGCCGGCTCCGAAATCGTTGCACTTTTTGATGATATAGCTGACTTCTTCCCGCCGGAAGAGACGCTGGATTTTGCGTTCTGTAGGCGGGTTTCCTTTCTGCACTTCCGCGCCGCAGGTATCAATCGAAGCCGTGTTATGGGCTTTGGAAGAGCCTGTGGCCCCGCCGCAGCCATCCCGTCCCGTACGTCCTCCAAGCAGTATGATAATGTCTCCCGGATCCGAAGTCAGACGCTGTACCGCGCGCCTGGGAGCGGCTCCCATAACGGCTCCGATCTCCATGCGCTTCGCCGCGTAATCCGGATGATAAATTTCTTTGACATATCCTGTGGCAAGCCCGATCTGGTTGCCGTAGGAGCTGTATCCGTGCGCCGCGCTTCTGACAATTTTTTTCTGCGGAAGCTTTCCTTCCATCGTATCTTTTACGGAAACGGTCGGATCTGCCGCGCCTGTTACGCGCATGGCCTGATAGACATAGGTGCGTCCGGAAAGCGGATCGCGGATCGCGCCGCCAAGACAAGTGGCCGCGCCGCCAAAAGGCTCGATTTCCGTGGGATGATTATGCGTTTCGTTTTTGAAATTCACCAGCCATTCTTCCGTTTTTCCGTCCACTTCCACCGGAACGACAATGGAACAGGCGTTGATCTCATCAGACTCTTCCTGATCGTTTAATTTCCCCTCTTTTTTCAGGCGTTTCATCGCCATGGTTGCAAGATCCATAAAGCATACGAATTTATCGTCTCTGCCCTCATACAGTTTTTTATGGGAAGCAAGGTAATCTTCATACGTTTCCACCATCGGCTTTTTGTAATCGCCGTCTCCAAATACGACTTCTTTTAATTCTGTGGAAAACGTCGTATGGCGGCAGTGATCGGACCAGTACGTATCCAGCACGCGGATTTCCGTCATGGACGGGTCGCGCTTTTCTTCGTCT
The DNA here is from genome assembly GCA_951800425.1 of uncultured Lachnospiraceae bacterium. Classification (GTDB taxonomy): domain Bacteria; phylum Bacillota; class Clostridia; order Lachnospirales; family Lachnospiraceae; genus Roseburia_B. Next base: position 5,405 of record CATOKN010000027.1, on the reverse strand, counting down.
CTGAAATAGTTTTGAATATGCAGAAAATCCCGAAATGTCATAGCAAGATTCAGAGAATCGTACAAGTCTTTCAGACCGCCCTCTTCCATCCGGATAAAACCCTCCAGAATCAACACGTCTTTCGGCTCTTCAAATTCCGTAACCAACGTCTGCGGCTTATTTAAATCCGTCTCCCTCGAATCCACCGGATTGATGCAGTGGGCTTTGATGGCAAGCAGCTGCTCGTCCGTCACGTCTCCGTTTATGACATACGTCGTCGCGGAGCGGATCAACGGCTCTTCGTCTTCATTTAACAGCTTTACGCACTGCTCCGCGGAATCGGCCCTCTGGTCAAACTGTCCCGACAAATATTCCACGCTGAATGTTTTCCCGCCGTTTAAATCAAAAGTTTCCTCGTACACGTCGTCAACCGGAGGCTCGGAAAATACGGTACGGACTGCTTTTTCATATGTGGCATCGGAAATATTCTCCACATCATAACGGATCAAAACACGTACGCCCTCTACGCTTTTGATTCCAAGATAGCTTTTGATTTCCGCCCAAAGCTCCTTTGCCTGTACCGCAAAAGCCGGTTTTTTTTCTACATAGATTCTTCTTACATTGCTCATTGACATTCCTCCATCTTTCTGTAAGCCATTGTGTTTCCGGATTCATCATACCATCTTCGTATAAATAAGTACAATTAATATATCTTATCTTATTTATTAAAATAAATAATCGTTCAACAGGCCGCATCATCAAAATAAGCTTTCTCCCAAATATTTATCATGCGGAGCAATTAAGCACTTTTCTATCGACTTCCAATAGCTGTTATAAAGATTTTTTTGCGCTGCTCCATAATGTTCTTTGGTATCAAATTCCCAATAGAGCATATATTTCACGCTTTTTACAATGCGGGTGATTTTAATGGGAGGAAGCCCTTCTTTAATCTGCTCCATGTCTATGCGGTACTCCCTTTTATTCAGGCGAAAGAAAAGAAGCCCCTCCTGCTTTTCCAGAAAGCTTTTGGCTTCATCCTCCTTTTTTCATCCTGCTTAACACGCCGGTCACAGGCGCGCGCATTTTTTCTTATTTCATGAAGTATAGCACAGTTTCAACAGGAAATCCACGTCTCTTTGACAGTCAAAAGCAAATGCGTCAAAGGCTTTGGCCCAATGGTCAGAACGGAACTGCATATCACCGGATAAAAATAATATTTCCCCAAAAGATGAGGCAGCGTTATAATAAACATGGATAAATTCTTATGTCAAAAGGATTTGACACAGGGATTTTGGCTAAAGTCAAATGCTTTTGGTAGAAACCCGATTTGTTGAATGATAAGATGCTTATGGTTCAGGGATACAAAGCAATCGACAAACGCAGAAAGGAGAAAGAAAATTGGAAGTTGGCGCACAAATAAAAAAATATCGCAGTAATATGGGAATTTCTCAAGAAGAACTGGCAGAAAAGGTCTATGTAAGCAGACAGACCGTTTCTAATTGGGAAACGGGGAAAAACTATCCGGATATTCATAGCGTATTACTGCTAAGTTCCGTATTCAACGTATCTCTTGACCAACTAATGAAAGGAGATGTTGAAATTATGAAAACAGAAATCAAAGAAACCGAAATTAAGAAATTCAATAAAATCGGCGGTATCTATGCTGTATTTTTGATTCTGACAGTCATTACATTTGTTCCGTTTACAGCTTTCATGGGCTGGTATGGACTGATTCCGTGGAGCGCGGTGTACGCAATCGCCGGATATTTTGCGTTTAAAGCAGATAAAATCAAAAAAGAAAATCATCTCTCAACATATAAAGAAATTGTTGCCTTTACAGAAGGAAGAAGATTAGATGAAATGGAAAAACAGCAGGAAATCGGAAAACGTCCCTATCAGACTGTCCTGTATATGATTGGAAGCGCAGCGATAGCTTTTATTGTTGTCTACCTGATGGCTAAGATTTTTTCTCTGTGAGCGACATAATGGATCGGGCAACCCCAAAGGAAAAATGAAGCATTTCAATACGGCGGGTCTGCGGCAAAACGATGCCGCCCCGCCTTTACACGGACAAAAGCGACAAAAGTTCATAAACCCTGTCTTTTGTGATTTCCGCCGCTTTTTGATTGATAATCATAAAATACATCGTTCCTCCCTCGTAACCTGCGCCCGCTTCCTGTATCTTTTGCTCCTTTGAAGAAATCCATTCCCGCTCCTGCGCGGTAAGCGTCTCCATGGACGCCGAATCCTTTGTCTCTTTTAACGCTTTCCATAACCAGTTTAACGCATCGTCCCAAAGCTCATACAATTCCTCTGTTTTTTCATTGTATTCCGTCTGAGTCAGCGGATCCCTGGCAATGGAATTTTCCAGCAAAGCCGCCTGTTCTTCCACAGCGGCAAGCATCTGCTTTGCGTCTTCCGTAATGTCAGAGCTGGAAAAGCCGCACTGCGTTGTCTCGTTATATAAGGCATAAAACGGAAGCTTTTCTGCATTTTCATCCCACAAGGCGCCGGAACAAATCCAGGATTTCAAGCCCTCGGGCAGTTCGGATAACGGAGTGTCCGGCAAATAGAGCAAAATATTTCCTGCGTCATCGAGTCCGTGCGCCTTACTATAGCAATATCGCACACCGTCTTTGATCTCTTCCGTTTCAGGCTCCTGCTCATACTGTATCTGCTTTATCTGCATAGAATAAGCATTGTCATCTGCTTTTACAGGCTGTGAAAATATGCCGTTAAATTCTGCCTGATACCGGGTTCCATTTGGATAATTCTCTCCCGCGTCTCCCATATTGTCGTCATAATACTCGCCGGAAAAGCTCCCGTCCGGCCGTATAATCAGAATCGTTGCCCATCCTCCTGCGCCGCTGGAAAAATAAAATTTCTTATTTTTCAGATATGCAAAAGAAAACTCTTCCTCGCTTTGTGCAGCGCGGCTTCCACAGCCGCACACAGACAACGCCAGTATCCCGGCCAGCATAAACGCCGCCATTTTCCTCTTCATACGTTCCTCCTGAAAAATAAAATTCACTCTTTTGCCGTCTTCCGGATATAAACCAAAACTCTTTCTACGCTTGCAGCAATTCCTCAAACTGCATGGCAAGCTTTCTGTTTTTCGGCACGAGAAGCATCCAAAAAACAAACGCGCAGACAAAAGCAAAAAACAACAGCGGCATCAAATCCAGAATTGCCACGGCAGGCTGTACGCGCAGCGCTTCCCGATAAATTTCGATGGGATTGCCAAACGCGGCAATCTTCTGTAAGCCTCTCGTATAATTCAAAATAAAATTACAGATGCATAAAACACCGGAAAGCGCCGATATTTTAAACTGGTGCGACTTACAGGCATAAAGAAAGATAAAGTATAAGCCGTATCCCATAAGAAAGCCAAAAATCATCGACCCCACGGAACCGCCTGTAATTCCCCGGATCATAACGCCTCGAAACGCATATAAGATTGCCCCAAACAATATCAGAAATCTCAAATACAATTCTTTTCTCTGTATAAATTTTCTTATCTCCGGGTATTCTGCGAAAATTTCTGTTTTGCGTTCCATCTGACGCTTAAACTGCGCCATCTGTTCCAGATGCTTTTGCTTTTTTTCCTCATTCATAATCTGCTCTCCTTTCAGATTGTTCCGTTACGTTTCCCTTATTCAGAATACCATAAAAAGATTTCTTTTTCTACTGTTTGGAAGCTTTACGGAACTGAAAATTTTTCATCTTGACTTCTCATGTTGTCTGCGATACGATGCGTTTAAATCCAACAGCATTTATAAATAGAAAGGACTGTCGCCATGAAGCTGAAAAACGTACTCATCGCCGTAAACGACATAGAAAAATCTATTGCCTTTTACAAAAATATTTTTGGTTTGAAAGTGATTTTAGATCAGGATGGAAACGTCATTCTGACGGAAGGGCTTGTATTGCAGGATGCAAAAATATGGAAAAAATTCTTGCAAAAAGAAATCTTTCCAAACAGCAATTCCTGTGAACTGTATTTTGAAGAAAAAGAAATCGAAGCCTTTGCTGAAAAACTGGAAAACTATCAGGAACCAATCACATACGTCAACAGGCTTATGACGCATGACTGGGGACAAAAAGTAATCCGGTTTTACGATCCGGACGGACATTTGATTGAAGTTGGCACGCCAATGCCGCAAATCAATGAAAAGCCCTGAAAAAATCAGCGGGAGCAGTGGCGTTTTATACCCCAGGTCTCCCGCTTAAAAAATTTTTCTTATTTGATGCGGAACTGGCTAAGCAAACCATTTAACGTCCGCGCCTGATTCGACAGCTCTTTGGATACTGCAGCGCTTTCTTTTGCAGTAGCAGTATTCGACTGAACTACCTGTGAAATTTCTTTGATTCCGTCTTCGACCAAAACAATCATTTCCGACTGCTGCGTGCTGGCAGATGAAATTTCGTCCATTGACGTCTTAATGGACTGAATACAATCGTCAATGACTTTCATTGCAGAAACGGCAAGATCTGTAGATTCCGTTCCCGTTTTCACATCCTCGATGGAGTGGTTAATCAAATTATTTGTGTTTTGCGCGGCTTCCGCAGATTTCGCCGCAAGGCTTCTGACCTCTTCCGCTACTACGGAAAATCCTGCTCCCGCCGTACCGGCGCGGGCTGCTTCCACAGATGCATTCAACGCCAGTACATTTGTCTGAAACGCAATATCTTCAATCGTTTTGATTACTGTCACAATCTGCGCGGACGACTGATCGATATTTCTTGTAGCAGTCATTAACTGCTCCATCCTTTGATCGGCTTCTTCCGCGTAACCCGTCGCTTTACCCACGAGTTCTCCTGCGCTTTTGCAATGTACGGTACTGTTTTGAATCTGTGATGTAATCGCTGTTACATTGGAAACCAGACCTTCTACAGAATCGGCCTGTTCCATTGTTCCCTGAGATAATTCCTGAGATCCTGAAGCCACTTGTTCCGCGCTTAAATCCACCTGTTTTGCAACATTGGAAATATCGCGAATCACATGTACTAAATTGGAATGAATAGACTTCAGGCTCTCAGACAAAACCTGAAAGTCGCCAATATAATAAGACTCATTTTGAGTCACGTCAACGGTAAGATTTCCATCCGCAATTTCACCCAATATCCGTCCGACGTCGTCAATCGTCTTCCGCAGACAGCCACAAACGCGATGCGTCGTCTGTGCAATCATGCCAATTTCATCCGACCTTCCATAAAACGCTTCCAACTCCTGATCCGCAGACAAGTTCAAATCTCCCAGGTGGCCAATGGCGCGTTCCACCGCCATCAGCTCTTTTCCTTCCCGATATAAAATGAAAAGCGTTATCATCGTAACGGCAACCGCCATAGCAGCGCACAACATTCCAACTAAAAAGCGAACCCTTTCGACAGAACCATAAACCTCCATGGAACTGTCTCTGACCATA
>CATOKN010000026.1 GCA_951800425.1 uncultured Lachnospiraceae bacterium | reverse complement strand
CCGTATCACATCCATAATCTTCTGTATTTCAGCTCCCTCTACCGGAGCCTCGCCATATTCCAAATGCCTGCCGTCTGCGCTGATACCGCCAAGATTGCGCTCGTCCTTTCCTTTTCCCTTTTCTATCGTAAAGTAGTGAATCTCATTGCTTTTGGGATTTAAAGTTACATAAACGCGATGACACAACTGCGCCGCGTCTGCCGCTTCGGGCAAATCTACCTGCACCAGCAATAACTCTTCGCTGATGTTTAACGCCATTACGGAAAAATGTTCCGCTCTGTAAGGATACAGTTCCTTCTTTTGGAACGCATTTCTGTATACCTCATCCACAACGGCTTCTCTCTCGTCGCTGAGACGTCGTACAAACGCTTCGCCCTCCTGAAATGCGCGCATTGGAAAATCATGAAATTCTGCTTTCTGCCGCATCATAATCTGATACTGCTTCGGCGTCAGCTTTCGCTCCTGCATAACCTCGGGAAGCTCCCCGCCTTTTTGAATCGCCAAAAGCAATTCTTTCCGAAAGATCAGATTCGCCGTAAACGGATTAATCGCCAGCCCCTGCGTTTCAAGACGCTCGTCCAAAGCCATTGCGCAGCATGCCTGAAACGGCATATTCATCAAAAGATCAAATTTCGGCTCTTTCGGAATCTGTTCCTGACTCGAATAAACCGGAAAGAATTTTTCTCCTCTGTTGCTGTTTAAAATTGCCGGCATCGGCGCCGTCCCTTTTGGAAGCTGAATCTGACGACCCGGATTCTCTTTTACCTTCTGCTTGGCCTCCCGGACTTCCGGCGTATCCGGCAGCATGGCGGGAATAAAAAATACTGTCTTTTTCATCTGGTGGATCAGCGCCTGTAAATTTTCCCTGGCTCCGTCTTCTTTATAAATTTGTATCAATTGTTCTGTTTTTTTTGCCTCGTGATTCATATATTCTCCATTTTCTTCCTGTTTTTTCTGTTTTTCTATCTTATTATAGCATGTATTTATTTTTTCGTCACTCTTTATTTTCACAGAGTCGCCACCATTATTTTCATACATAATTTTTTTCAGTTTCCATAAACTATCTCCGAAAGGAGGCATCGTTATGGACGCAAAAGAAAACACCGGCATCTCGTTTGCCATAAACACCTTAGACGATATTCCAACGCCTTCGGCAAATGCCAAAGAAATTACGGGACTTGTCAGGCAAGGTGGAAAAGTGACCGGCTATCAGCTTTCAGACGACCGGATTGTAGATAAAAAAGAAGGCGTCGCCCTTGCTAAGGCAGGTGAAATCGCAGGCGTCGGCATTGCGCATCGGAAAGGCACGGAATATTTAAAATCGATTCCCGACGGCACGGACGACAACAACCTCAGTCATCTCCCTACGGTAAAGGCATCCTTCCAATAACAAAACGGGACAAAAGCCATTCAAAAGCTTTTGCCCCGTTTTTCATATTACGAGTGCAATTGTTCCATAAATTCCGCCGCGTCATCCGGAGCGTCATCCATCGAATCATCTCCCACATCCACGACGTTTACTTCTTTCCGATAGAGAATGTCATACATCACCGGAACGATAAACATCGTCATAAACGTTGCATAGAACAAGCCGCCGGCAACGACAATCGCCATTCCTCTTCCAAGCTCGCTGGCCGTATTCTTACTGAATATCATGGCAAGCATAGCCAGAATTGTCGTAAACGCTGTCATTAGAATCGGCCGCATACGTGTCTTTCCGGTAGCCACAAGCGCGTCCCCTCTCGTCATTCCACCGATGCGAAGCTGATTCGTATAATCTACAAAGACGATTCCGTTATTTACGACCGTTCCCATCAAAACCAAAAATCCCATCAGAGTGATCAAAGACATCTGCTCTCCGGTAGCCAGCATTGCCAACAATCCTCCCGTAAACGCCAGGGGAACGGTAAAGATCACGATAAACGGAGACAAAAGACTCTGGAACTGCGCTACCATAACGAGGTAAATCAGTAAAAATCCCAAAAGCAATAATTTTCCCATCTGCTCCAGCATATCTGTAATATTTGACGTCTCGCCGCCAAATTCAATCCGGTATCCTTCGGGCGTTTCATAGTCTTTCAGCAAATCTTCTACTTCTCTGGATAAAAGCGTCGTATTGTACCCTTCTTTCGTGCCCGCCGTTACGCTTATCTGACGCTCTCCATTCGAACGGTCAATGTCCGCCACGCTGCTTCCATAATCAAGCGTTGCAAATTCGCTCAGCTTATACGTCTCTGTCACAGTCTTTCCGTCTTCTCCCTGCTTCTTGGTTTCAAATTCCATATCCATCAGGTTTTCTTTTGTCAAAAGGTTTGTCTCATTGACAATTTTCACATCCATATCGGCGTCGTCCACCGTCATGGTAACTGCCGTCTTATCCGTCGTCAGCCGTTCGGAAATTTCACTGTAAATCTGCGCCCCCGTCAGGCCTAATCGCATAGATTCATCTTTGTCAATATTCAGGTGAATCTCTTCGTCTGCTTCCTCCTGTCCGTTGCTGATCTGATCGAATCCCTCCACACCTTCCAGAAGTTCCATCACTTCCTCGCTGACGGTCTTCAATTGCTCCAGATCCGAACCAAAAATATCAAGCTGAAGTCCGCTTCCAAGCATCTGATCCATTTCACCCATCATAGAATTGGATACGGCCAGCTCATATTCCATTTCTTTTGCATTTTCTTCAATTTTTTTGCAAATCTCTTCCACCTGATTTTTGCTGTTATAATCCTCTTTTGGCAGAACAAAGAAAGAAAAGCTCTTATAATTGTCCTCAGAATTTCCTCCCATGCCTCCAATAAGCCCCGCAGAGCTGCTTGCGTCCATAGCCCCGACGTATTCCACGCCCTCTGTCGAAAGAATCTGCTCCATAACGTCATCGGCTTTCTGATATGCCGCATCCTTATCGTCTTCTTCCGGAATCGTTAAAGTTACGGAAATCTGCTCGCTGCCCATATCCGGTATCAAAACTACTCCCATCTTCACAACGGTCAGCACGCAAAACGCAAAAAGCGCAATGGAAACGCCCAGAGGAACAACTTTAAACCTCAGACAAAATCTTAATATCCGTTCATAAAACTCCTGTATTTTATCAAAAATGCGATGCTGCTTTGGCGCCGCTTTTTGCAGCATGGCAGAGCCCATCGTCGGCACTACGGTCAACGCAACGATCAAAGACGCCGTCAGCGCAAATGTAATCGTCAATGCAAACGGCAGCATCAAATCTCTCACCATTCCCGTCGTAAATACCATCGGGAAAAATACGCAGATTGTCGTAAGCGTGGATGCAATAATTGCGCCGTACACCTGTTTCGCTCCCTGGACTGCCGCCCGCGGAGCATTCAGCCCCCGATAACGCAGACGGTAAATATTTTCAATGACGACAATGGAATTATCCACCAGCATTCCGATTGCAAGCGACAAGCCCGACAGCGACATCATATTGATGGATATTCCCGCAAAATACATGATAATTATCGCCGTCAAAACACTGAATGGAATGCTGAACGCAACGACCAGCGTCGGACGCGCATCCATTAGGAAAACCGCAAGAATAATAATGGCAAGCAACGCTCCGATTACCATGCTTGAAACAATGCTTTCAATCAATATGGAAATATATTCTCCCTGATTCACCAGAGGCGTAATACTTAACCCTGGATATTCTGCTTCAAGCTCTTCTATTGCATTCAGGCAATCTTTGGACACATCGCTGGTTCCCGCCGTACTTCCTTTAAATATGGAAATAATGACGCCCGGATCCCCATTGACTTTTGCATAAGACTCCCCGGCATTGTCAATCGTCGTAATGTCAGCTACGTCATTTAAATGGACGTCTCCTATTTCGTCCAGTTCACACAAAACCATCTGCTCAAGTTCTTCTGACGAAGCATAATTTTCGCCCACTTTCAAAAGCCACTGTTTCTCATCCTTATCCTCCACATAACCGGCGGGCATGGAAAAATTCTGGGCGTAAATCATGCCGGAAAGCGCTTCCAGCGTGAGCATCTGATTGATGTTGGCATTCTTCCTTGCTTCCGTTACGGAATCCTGATATGTTTGATTGGCGTTTTCGAGTTCTTCCTGCGCTTCTTCCATCGCCGTTTTTGCCGCGGCAATCTGTGCGCTTCCGGATCCAAAACCGGCCGCGGCCGAAATTTTCCCCTCTTCCGCCTGTTTATAGGCGTCGTCTATCGTAGACATCTGGCTGCTCACCTGTTTTAAGACTTCTTCCGCCACTTTGATTTCCATTTCCAGATTGGCAAGCTCCGTTTCGATCTGCGGCATCCTGACGTTTACGATGTCATACACCTGCTGCAGCGATTTTTTATTCAATTCCGAAGCCTGACTGGCCATTTGTCCATCCAGCTGAGAATTTGGCATGGAGGAAAGCGTTTCTACCGCCGTCTTAAAATACTTCAGCTTATCCGGATGATCCAGCGCGTCTTTTATATCCGCGGGCATTTTCGACGCGTCCAAAGGACTGTACGCGCCAAGCTGCGCCTGCATTCCCTCTGCCGCCGCTTTCATCTGGGCAAACATTTTATTCAGGCTGTCATATGTATTTTGAATTTTGTTCTTTTTATATGCTTTCTGTTCGCCCTCTAACGCGCTCTTGTTTGCTTTTAAACTGGCAAGCTGAGATTCATAAGCAGCCCTTGACGCAACAGCTTCATTCAGCTTCAGCGTTGCGTCCGCAAGCTCCGTCGTCGTCGAAGACTGCTGGCTGGAAAGCTCCTGCTCCTGTTTGTTAATTTTTGATCTGGCATCCGCAAGGGAATTTTCCGCATCCGAAAGCTCTGTCTTTGCTTCTGCCAGCTTATCGTTTGTCAGAAGCAATACTTTTTCATTGATCTTATCGATTTTTTCCTGATTCAACCGCACTTCAACCGTCTTTTCCACGATTCCAAGCTCGGATACGCTGGCAACGCCGGACTGACGTTCAAAATAAGGCACAACCACATCTTCCGCAAAATCCGATAATTCATAAATATCTTTCTCATCATAGCTGACGCTGGCATACATCGTCGCCATCATATCCATGCTGATTTCCATGATATTCGGAGAACCGCAGGTGTCCGGCAGCTCAGACTCAATTTGATTTGTTGCCGAAGATACTTTTACCATGGCGGAATCCATACTGGTATCTTCTTCAAATTCCAGCATAACCATGCTGTAATTTTCCGCGCTGGTACTTGTTACGTTTTCCACGCCGTTAATTGTACCAAGCGTACTCTCCAGCGGCTTTGTAACACTTTCCTCCACCTTTTCAGGACTTGCTCCGGGATAAGTCGTAATGACAAGCATATACGGCATGCTCATATCCGGAAGCAGATCTGTTTTCATCCCTGTAAGGGAAACGAAGCCGATTACCAATACGATAATTACCGCAACCAAAACGGTAAACGGCTTTCTTACGCTGTATTTTATCATCTCATCCTCCGCCTAAGTACTATGCCTGATTTCTAAGAAACGTATGTATTTTATCACAATCTCCTGAAAACAAAAATGCCTCTGCCAATATTTAATACTTTTTTCAGATTTCGAAATTTCGCCTTACAGATAACAGATTTTAAAATCCGCTTCTCCATTTTCTTTTGTCGACATTACGATGTAAGACGGCCTTTTTCCCTCCTGCCTCGGATAAGAAAGGCTTCCGGGATTGAGCGCAATAACTTTTTTCCCATAGTCAACCAGGGGCCTGTGGGTATGGCCGAACATAACGATGTCGCACCCTCTGCCCTCCGCTTCTTTTTTTATATCTTCAAGCCCCGTATTGACACAGTAATAATGTCCATGCGTAATCAAAACATGACAGTTTCCGATTTCGATTTCCTTTTCCTGATCCAGCGCCGAAAAAAAATCACTGTTTCCCGATACAATTTCAAGCGGACATGCCGCAAGCTTTTGAATTGTATCTTCATATCCCTCCGCATCGCCCAAATGAACCACAAGGTCAATGGGACGCTCTCTGTCCAATGCCGTTTTGAGATTTTCATGCTTTCCATGCGTATCGCTGATAATTAAAACTTTCATTCTCCTACCCCTGTATCCTTTTTTCCAATTCTCCTCTGACCGCCCTCAGCGCATTCCCCCTGTGGCTGACGGCGTTTTTTTGTTCCCTTGTCATCGCAGCCGTAGAACAGCCGTATGCTTCCACGTAAAAAATCGGATCGTATCCAAACCCATTTTCCCCTTCCGGCTTATCTCCGATATATCCCTCAATCGTTCCCCGCTTTACGATTATCTCGCCATCCGGAAAAACTGCTGCCACCGCGCAGACAAACCGCGCCGTGCGCTTCTCTTTTTCTACCCCTTCCAGCCGCTTTAGCAACGCCTGATTTTTTATCTCATAAGAAGTTTCCTCTCCCATATAACGCGCGGAATATACGCCCGGTTCCCGGTTCAGATAATCGATCTCAAGCCCGGAATCATCCGCAAGAACGACTGCGTCCGTCATGTCGGCAATGGCTTTCGCCTTAATCAGCGCATTTTCTTCAAACGTCGTTCCATCCTCTGAAATTTCCGCATGAATTCCTGCTTCTTTCATAGATAAAATTTCCACGTTAAGACCTGCCAAAATTTCACGTATTTCCCGCATTTTATCCTGATTTCCCGTTGCAAATATAAGTTTTGTCTTCATAATCCCCTCCTTTTGTTTCTCGTTTCAATATCCTTCCTCAAAAGCCCGCATCACCGCGTTATAGATTCCCTTTGCAATCTTGCCCTGATATTCCCTGGTGCAAAGATTTCCAAGCTCCGTCTCATTCGTCATAAATCCGGCTTCAATAATAACAGCCGGTATAGTTCCATACAAAATTTTCTCTTCTTTCTTTCCCGGCCTAATCCCCTTGTTTGAGCTTCCGGCCGCAGCCGTCACTTCTTCCAAACAGATTTGCGCCAGATGCCCGGACGAAAATTCTCCCTCTTTTTCATCCTCTGCATATATGGCCAGAGTCCCCTGAATGCTTGACATTCGTCCGCTCTCCGTAGCATTATTGTGAACGCTGATCACGAAATCGGCGCCGGTTTTCTCCGCAAGCCGCATTCTCTGCTCCGAATTTGGATTTTCATCCGTCGTCCTGGTATAGTAAACGCCAACCGGCTCCTTTGAAGCGTCAAACATTTCTTTGAGCCGTATGACAATGTCAAGGTTTATGTCTTTTTCGCAAATCCCCTGTTTCACCGTTCCCGTCTCGCTTCCGCCGTGTCCCGCGTCAATCACCACCACATTATTATAAAGCTCCTGCGGCGACAGAAAATCCAGATAAAAATAATCCTCATCATAACCAACGTCCGGTTCATACACCTGTTCCATAAGAAACTCCAGTATGCCGTAATTCTTTTCATATTTATAGGATAAATTTTCAATAGATTCCCCGCTTCCTAACATGGGATACTCATACATATAATCTTCTCCTGCATAAGGAATCCTTATGGTAATCTTTTGCGCAATATCTTCTCTGACAACCTCCAAATCGCCTCCCGACACTCCAAACGGCAATTCTAACCGAATCTGGCTGGGAAACGACGGCGCTTCGCCCATCTCTTTTGCCGTCTGTTCCATATGATAAGCCATCAGCTCAAGACCCGTCATATCCAGCCTTTCCGCTTTCGTCTTCGTCCGATATTCTTTTACGGCTGTTAAAAATTCCCCGGAAGCCGTTTTCAGACGCGGAAAAAAGGGGAGCGCCAGGCAAACCGCCAAAGAAACCGCCGCGATAAAAATCGCCGTTTTCTTCAGAATTCTTTCTTCCACATGCCATTCCCCCAAAACTATTTTTTCGTATACACTTTCAGACACAGATTACAGGAAAACGTCTCTTCCACAGGATCCCACCTGTCGCCGTTCGCACTGATATAACCCTCTCCGTCCGTCAAATCCACTTTTTTAGTCACCGCGTCGGCCGCATACTCAATCGCCATTGGATGCACGGCCTCCGGCGTCTCAATGTATAATACGACGGCAAACCGCTCTCCTTTCGAAAGCGAAAGCTCTCTTTTTGCCGGAATGGTATAAAAGCCGGCATTCTTTAAGGTTCCTTCCGCAATCAGCTCTCCGTCGGCAAACGAATCCGCATCTTTAAAATCATGCACCAGATAGGCCCGGTACGACGTATTCTGCCCCGTCGCATAAAACCCGACGGCAGACAAGGTTTCCGCATCTTTCGCCGTATACACATTTGCGCCGTATACATACGGATGATTAAATCCAATCTGTCCAACCCAGCCGCATAAATCCGACTGATAAATCTCATCATAATTATTGGCATCTTCTACTCTGGTATACACCACATTGTGACTTCCAATATTCGTATCATAGTAAGAGACATAAAATACGCCGTCTTCTCCGAAATCATTTCCCCAGCTGTTCTGACAGATAAATGCTCCGTCTCCCTCTACATTGACCGAAAAATTTTCTCTGGGATAGTTGTCATCCCATCCAATAATCACAACTTCATGATTTGGCTTTTCCGTTCCCATGTAGCAATATGCGTACTTTTCTTTATTATAAAATCCGGACGTATCGCCGGCGTTTCCCATATCGCTGTACAGAGAAGTTTCTACTCCTCCATACTGAAATACCGCCTCTTTGATTTTTCCATAATCTTTTCCTTCCATGATCTGCATTTCCTGCACATGCTTTACTGCGGAAAGCCCTGACACGGTTACGCCGTCTCCAAATGGATCGTCCTTTTCCAGCACAGGTCCCTGCCATGCAAGCAGATAGGCCATAGCCATCGTATATTCTCCTCCCGCATCCGGATCAACCACAAAAGAATTTTGCAGACTCATATGATCCGGTGAAAATTCCAAAGTCTCCTCCGGAAGCATGGAAGACTCCAATGCGCTCAGAGAAGCAAACGCCCAGCATGTGCCGGAATCCCCCTGATTTTTTACTGCTCCGACCCTGCCCCTTTTTCTCAAATCATAGCTTGCGGGAATGACAGAAACAGCCTCCGAAACATCAACTGCAACCGCCTGGTTTTTTTTCATATTCCACTCAAACTGATAACCGATATTTGCAGATAATTCTCCAATGCTGACGTAATACCGGTTTTTCCGCTTCACCATTGGAGACTTCAGCTTATGCACTTCATCATTGACAGAAATTTCGGGACGGTTTAACTGAAACGAAACGGCATGGTTTCTCTTTTCCACCAGAAGCTCTTTTTCGTGATATAAATGAGAACTGCATTTTAAGCCCTCTGTCAAAATATCTACCGGAACCATCAGGTTCAGATTATCATCCATATAAATCGGCGTATCCTGACTGGTATATTCTTTATTATCCAAGGTCAGAGAAATCTTTCTTCCATTGACGCTATCGGCAATCAGAGGATTCCAGTCTTCTTTTAAAAGTCTGGCGCCGCGAAACTTTCCTACCGTTTCATAATCTTTTCCAAAATGATGAAATTTTAAAATGCAGACGGCAAGCACAAATGCCGCCAGCAAAATATATCGTTTCATATGGCTCATAATTTACTTTTCCTCTTTGGCGGTTTAGGGCCAAAGAACTGATAAAAATAGGTCTTTAGCATCCCATTGTAAATCTTTCTGTTTTTATCCGCTTTGCGTCCAATGTATTTTTCCGCATCCTCATATCCGGAAATCATATACATCGACCAGTCGTCTAATCCCCGGTAAGCGTTTCCAATTTCGGTATAAAGCTCCGGCAGATTTTCTTTTTCTTCCAGACGTTCTCCGTAAGGAGGATTCGTCAGAATAAATCCATATTTTTTCGGATGATGCAGATTGCAAACGTCTCTCTGCTGAAAATGGATCAAATGATCCACGCCTGCCCGCCTTGCATTTTCCCTGGCTGCTTTCACCATATTTGCATCTATGTCGTAGCCCTGAATATCTGTTGACACATCCGGATTCAAAAGCTCCCGGGCCTCCTCAAAGCAATCCTCCCACAGGCCTTTCGGAAACAGGCTGTCCCACTGTTCGGACAAAAAATGACGCTTCATGCCCGGAGCCATATTCGCCGCTATCATTGCCGCTTCAATCGGAAACGTCCCGCTTCCGCAAAGCGGATCCACTAAAATTCTGTCCGCATGCCAGGGCGTCAGAAGAATCAAAGCCGCCGCCAGCGTTTCCGTCAGGGGAGCCCTGCCGGAAAGCTGCCGGTATCCTCTTTTATGAAGAGATTCTCCGGTTGTATCAAGCGTTACCGTTACTTCATTTTTATACAAAAACAGGCGAACCGGATAGGAAGCCCCGTTTTCCGGAAACCAGTCCATATGGTACTTCCGCTTCATCCGTTCCACCATTGCCTTTTTTGCAATAGACTGTATATCCGAAGGGCTGAAAAGCTCGCTCTTGATAGAAGTCGCTTTCGTCACCCAAAATCTGCCGTCCGCGGGTATATAGTCTTCCCATGGCAGAGCCTTAATTCCCTGATACAGCTCTTCAAACGTAACAGCCCGGAACTTTCCAACTTTAATCAAAACACGCTCCGTCGTCCGCAAAAATATATTTGCCCTGCAAATAGCTTCTTCGTCTCCGGAAAAAGTAACTTTCCCATCTTCCACCTGAACGATTTCATATCCAAGCTCGTATATCTCTTTTTTCAAAACTGCTTCCAGTCCAAAATGACAGGGAACAATCAATTCAAATTTTCTCATCTGATTCTCCGTTTTATTCTTTATTTTTATACCTTATCATCTTATCTTGTAACATCGGCAGTGTCAATCTTTTTTCCGTCCGCATTTAAAAAAGCCTGGTAACCTCCGATAACCGTATAAACCGCTCCTTTTCTCTCTCTTAGCTTCCTTGCCGCCAAGAGGCTCTGATTTCCATGCTCGCAGTAGAGAATCAGGCTGACGCGTTCCGGAATTTCCCTGCTCCATTCTTCGATATATCCCAGAGGAAAATTTCTGGCAAATTTCATATGTCCCTGGCTATAGCTTTCTTCATCCCGCAAATCAATCAAAAGCGCTTTTTCTCTTGTTAAAATCTTATGTATTTCCTCCGTATGTATCATTTCAAATCCATATACGCTGGCTCTGTCCATATGCAGTCCTCCAAATCTTATTTCATTTCAAAAAAACGGATTACAAACCATCGTTTGTAATCCGTTTTCTCAAAATATCTTATGCAGTTTTTCTACATCTGCTACCGCAGCGTTCCCTTATCTACAGTCAGATGAGCTGTCAGAAGCGCTGTTGGACGCTTTGTTGGAAGACTTGTTTGACGTCTTGTTAGAAGCGTCTTTGTTTGAGCCAGAATTGTTTGACGCGCTGTTCTTATTTGATGCATTCTGACTGTAATTTTTCAGGTTGTAGCTGTTTGAGCTTTTGTTTTCACTGTTCTTTGCCATCTTTTTTACCTCCTAAGCAATTACTGCATCTATATTATCTGTCTGCCGGAGATAAATTATACAAATTATTTTTTATTTCCAAAAAATATTTTATATAGAAGATATAAAATGGCCCCCAGCATAAAAGCCCCTGCCAAAGCCGGAAGCAGCACAAGACCGATTTTAATCAGAAAAACCAAAAAAATTAAAACGAAAATAAAAGAAACCAGACGCCCGGGCCATGTATGAATTCCGCGGCTCTTTCTTTTTCCCTGAGTCTCTTTTTCCGTCTGTCTTTCGTAATATATGCCGCCTCCAAACGTATCCGCAATGGTTTTCGCAATCAGCCTTGGATTGCCAAGAGACTCCAGCACTTCCTGCTGTGTCCTTCCTTTTCTGGATTCTTCTATAATATAATTTTCATAATACTGCAATTGCTCGTTCACCTGGCCCTGCGGTATCCGTACCTGCAAAGCAATCCGAAGCTCCCGCAAAAATTCCTCTCTCGTCATAGCGCCTCCATGGCTTTCTTGTGTGTTCTGCTTTCACCTTATAAACTTACGGAACATATTTTATCATATATTTACCTGTT
>CATOKN010000025.1 GCA_951800425.1 uncultured Lachnospiraceae bacterium | reverse complement strand
GCATACCGGCCTGTTTCCGGAACAGGCCGTAAACTGGGACTGGTTTTCTGAAAAAATCAGGCGGGCCAGGCGTCCCATAAAAGTGTTGAATCTGTTTGCCTATACGGGAGGAGCAACGCTTGCCGCCGCAGCGGCTGGAGCAAGCGTTACCCATGTAGACGCTTCGAAAGGAATGGTCGGCTGGGCAAAGGAAAATGCGATTGCATCCGGATTAAAAGACGCGCCGATTCGGTGGATTGTAGACGACTGCATCAAATTTGCGGAACGTGAAATTCGCAGAGGCAATCATTATGACGGAATTATTATGGATCCTCCCTCCTATGGAAGAGGACCCAAAGGCGAAGTCTGGAAAATCGAAGATTCCATCTATTCGTTTCTTGAGCTGTGCAGCCAATTGCTTTCAGACCGCCCGTTGTTTTTTCTGCTGAATTCCTATACGACGGGATTGCAGCCGGCTGTTTTGTCTTATATGATGCAGACGGCCCTTGGAAAATTTCATGGAAACGTAGTGGCGGATGAAATCGGCCTGCCCGTAAGTTCAACCGGTCTGGCGCTTCCCTGCGGGGCGTCGGGACGCTTTGAGCTGTGACGGAATGGAACGGTAATGGTATATGCTAATGAAATGAGATGAAAAATAGCAGAAAGGCGCATGGAACAATCAATATTGTAACCATGCGTCTTTTGACGGGGGGCAGATTGGGAGGAGGAAATTTCATGTGAATTTCATTGTAAAGACAGGTGTCTTTTTGTATAATTAAAGTGTGGCAGGAGTAGGCTATATGGTATCTTTTGCTATATCTTATGGAACATTAACAGTTCCATAAACATAGATTTTTAGAAATTGAGGTGTTAGAGTGCAGGACGATATAAAACAGATGCCGGAAGTTATGGCAAAGCGTACCGCGAAAAACAGTGTATTCCTTGACCTTTTTCAAAATAAGAGTTATCTGCTAAAGCTGTATAAAACGCTCCACCCAGAGGACACAACAGCCACAGAGGATTCCCTTACAGATGTAACGATTACAAATGTATTGACGGATAATCTGTATAATGATTTAGGATTTATTGCTAATAATAAGCTGATGATACTTGTAGAAGCACAATCTACATGGACAGTGAATATTCTGGTAAGAGTTCTGCTGTATCTGGCGCAAAGCTATCACGAATATTTTCAGCGTACCTGCCAGGACTATTACAAAAGCAGGAAAGTGAAAATACCGAAGCCTGAACTTTATGTGATTTTTACGGGAAACAAAGGACGTAAACCCGATAAAATGTTTTTGTCCAAAGAATTTTTCGAGGGCGTCGACATTGACATTGAAGTAAAAGTAAAGGTTCTCTATGAAAGCGATACAGATGACATAATCAATCAGTACATCATTTTCTGTAAAGTTTTTAACGAGCAGACAAAAGAGCATGGAATGACGAGGAAAGCAGTTACTGAAACGATACGCATATGCAAAGACAGGAATGTTTTAAGAGAATATTTGCTTGACAGGGAAAAGGAGGTTGTAACGATTATGATGAGTTTGTTTGATGAAGAACAGATTATGAAGTCGTATATCAAAAGCGAACGGTATGATGTTGTGAAAGAAAAAGCTTTACTAATGTTGCAAAGTAGGAAAATTACAGTTGATGAAATTGGTAAATTTTTCCCAGAGCTAATCGAAAGCGACATAAAAGAACTGGAAGCTGAGGTTATGCAGTTAGCGTAATCAGTAAAAAATTTAATGTCAGAATAACTATATTTGATAGATACCAGATAAGGATAAATTTTTGTTTTGCGAAAAAGAAATGTATCTTGATATAAAATTTGCATATGCTATAATGCCAATAGGCAAAGAACAAATCCCCCGATCGTAATGGCGTACAGTCGAGGGATTCTTTTTTTCTTTTTATAGTGGCAAAGCATTCACTAGGCTATTTGCTGCCTTTGTCGTGCCTGTCTAGTTATTTGCTGATGAGGTGGCAAACCACACCTGCCGCGACAGTTACAAGAAATGTGAAGAATAACTCCATGCAAACACCTTCCGTTGCCGGGTGCAGGTTGGACAACGCAAGCATTATAACATATCGGTAGATAATCTTCTATAATTCGCTGGAAGAACTTTGCAATTTGGATTGTGGTTGGCACAATCCGATGTTCGTCATCATTTTGGACGCTGTTGCAAAGTGATTTCGTCGTGTAGCTGATATTTTTGCTTTTAACTTCCGAGCAAAAAATTCTACTCCTTTTCTCCTCGGCTTTGTATCATCTGATTTATATATATTTTTTATCCTTATCTGGTTTCACATTGTGTGAAATATATGAAAAATGCTTAATTATCAAATGTATTGATAGCTAAGCATTTTTAAATGATTTTTGAAAATTGATTTAGTTGATGTTTTCCTTTTTAGACAATAATTTTTTCATGAAATATTGTTAAAGACGGGCAGGAATTGAATATTTCATAAAGAAGATTCAGATTTTAAAAGATTTAGATAATACAAGTTTGCTTATTTCGCTCAGGGTGGTATTATCATTATAAGCAGTTTAAAAAATATTGGCAGAAGTTTATTACAATTTGCTTTTTAAGAATTCGCTTTTTGAATTTTCTTGACATAATCTATTCATTTTTTTAATATATAGTATGGGAAAAATTCGCAATTCGAATATTAAGAACCAGAAATTGTCATAGATGGTATAATATTACAATACGGCATTTTTAGATTCTATAAATATTACGAAAGAAAAAAGAGGGGATTTAGTATGTTGCAGATAGCAATATGTGATGATATATTAGAGCAAACGCTCACCCTGCAACAATATATTCATCGGTATTGTGAACAAAACAATGCGGAATACAGTTTGAATTTATACGCTTCGGGAGAAGATTTGATTTCTGACGCGGAAAAACTGGATATTATTTTTCTGGACATTGGAATGCCGGGACTGGATGGAATTGAAACGGGAAGGCTGATTCGGAGCAAAAACAAATCTTGTCGGATTATTATGGAAACGGTTATGGTGGAACGCATGCGGGAGGCATTCTACATTGAAGCGTTTCGTTTTATCCTGAAACCGATTGAGCAGTCGGAAGTAGAAGAAGCGTTGAATGCCTGTATGCGGAAAATTTTAGGAAGTGAAAGCGTTCCTCTGTATTATAATCGCATTGAACATAAAGTGCATCAGAGCGAAATTCAGTATGTAGTGACGTATGACAGTTACAGCGAATATCGCGTAAAAAATAAAATGTTAAGGAGCGAAGCGTCTTTAAGAGAATTGGAAAATCAATTGGATAAGAGATTGTTTTTCCGCATTCACAGAAAATATATCGTCAATATGGCGCAAGTGCAGTCTTACCGAAACGGAATTATTCATATGAGGGATATAGAGCTTCCGGTTGCCAGGAGGAAGAAAAAAGATTTTGAACAGGCTTATATGGAATTTGATTTGAGGTATCGCTGAGGTTAGTTATGGAAATTTTGATACTTTGCGGGATTTATTTGGTGGAGTTGGCGTGTTATTGCCTGGGGCTTCGGATTTTATTTGAGGTACATTATCGGACGAAAGTATGGATGGCATTGGGAATTTTGGTTCCGGTGGTAGTTGGGGTTTTGCCGATTGATGTGTCAGGAAAGAATGTATTTGTCACGGTAAGCGTTATATGCATAATGTTTCTTATGATGGAAGAAAAAGTAATAGAAAAAGGAATTTGGTTGATATTAAGTTTTCTTTTGCTAGAATGCATTTATGGTATATTTGTAAATCCATGTGAAAGAATATTATCATTTGTAGACAGCAATTATAATATTGCTGCTAATTATTTTGTGGTTAAATGTTGTACAGTAGTAAGTATACTTTTCTTAAATGTGATAAAGGAAAAAATATATCACAAGAAGACACATATTAATTCGTCAATTTATTTAATTATAGGAATAATTGCATTTTCAATGATGTTTTGCTTAACAGTTTTAAATCATGTAAAAATTTTTTTGGTGAATCGCATATATATTTTTATATGTGACATATTAAATGTTGCTATATTAATAAGTATATTTTTATTGGTTATATTTATTATTTACATTAAAACTACTCATGAGAGAATGGAACAATTGTTGAAAACGGAACAAATATTGAAAGAGTCTCAGGTGAGTTATTATAAACAGATTCTAAAAAAGGAAACAGATACAAGAAAATATAGACATGATATGGTGAATCATCTTATTTATGTTCAAGATATTTTGAGTAAAAATAAAATTGATGAAGCACAAATATATCTTGCAAGTATGTTAGGAGGATTTAAGAAAATTCAAAATACATATTATATAATCGGTAATGAGATGGTTGAAACAATAATGAATTATTATTTTGCTATGTTGCCGAAAAGTGTAATTATTTCAATTAATGGTAGATCTCCAGTTGATTTTGACATAGAAGATACAGACGTATGTACAATTTTTTCTAATTTGTTTCAGAATATTGTAGAGGAAATTATAGAAAATAATTTGATTAATGCAAAAATTGTGGTTGAAGTTCAAAAAGGGAAACAGTTTGTAGAATATGAAATAAAAAATTCTATATCATTTAAAAAGAATCAAAAAATTATTGATAAGAATGGTTTGCCAAAGTCACATAAAAAAGATAAGAAAAATCATGGAATTGGTATGGTAAATGTTAAAGAAGCTATCGAAAGATGTCATGGTAAATTTGTCTGGAATCAGAATGATGGTTATTTTATTGTTAATATAATATTACCAATAAAATAAAAATAAATTTTTGTTTGTTAAAAAGTTAAAGCTTTCAGAATATATGCATAAATGCAGGGGAGGTTTTGCAATCGTGAGAATTTTTATAATGTTTTTGTGATTTTCGGCGGTAATAATGTTGTGTAATTAATAAATATAGCGGAATTATATAGAGATAAAAAATATAATGCTAATGTATTATAAGATTCGCAAAAGCAGTTTGGGAGTTGATTTCCCAGATTGCTTTTTTTATGTTTGACGAATAATATATCCATTTGAGGGGATAAGCAACCGTTTAAGGGGCTATCGTAGTTTATTGAATTACAAGCATTTACTCTGTAGATAACTACTTGGTTAAAGTTATAAAACAGAGGAGGTGCCTTGGATGTTCCTTAATGAGCTTGTAAGATGGATTTTAGGATTTTAAGATTATTATACCAAATATCAACCACCGGGTGTTCGCAAAAAACGCGAACACCCCAATTTTTAGAAAAGGAGAATTACAATACAAATGACTACACAGGAAGCAAGAGAAATCTATCTTAATTCAGACTGCTCCTATTTTATTATGTGTACCAGACATTATTCCAGCTATATACAATACAGGCGCCTGGAACTGACAAAAGAACAGGAAAATATATGGAGAAATGAAAAGATGCAGATGCTGTGCGCCGAAATACGGAAAAACGGCGACTACCATATATTTGAGAGATTGTATGAAATTGCATTTGAATTTCGTGATTACGAACGGCTGCGGCTTTTGCTGGATGCGTTAAAATGCATTAAGCTGCCGTTGGAACCGGATAAAAGCATTCGCCTTGCGTCGATTATTCTGGGCAGGAAATCTCAAAAAGTAAGAAGCGGCATGATTTACTGGGCGTTTGACATCAAACAGAGAGCAATCGCAATCATTTTGATGGATCTTGCTCTGGAACTTCTGAATTTTCCGGATTTGGAAGACGAGGAATTAGTGAAAAGAATTTGCAGGGAAAGACGCCTCTGTAAACGGATTATCGCAGAATTGAATCTCAATTTTTCAAACAGATATTTAAAACATTACTATGATTTTTAACATTGGCCGCTGTCAAATATGCAGCCATTTCCATAAATTTTCCAAACAAAAAGATTGAATCCCATTACAATTCATTGTATAATATTTCCGTTCTTAAAACTTTCCAGGAAAAAGAGAGGAAGCTACAATGATAGATTTAAAATTCTTAAGGGAAAACCCCGAAATCGTAAAGCAAAACATCAAAAACAAATTCCAGGAACACAAACTCCCATTGGTAGATGAAGTGATCGAACTCGACGCGCAGTCCAGAAAAGCAAAGCAGGAAGCGGACGCTTTGCGGGCGAACCGCAACGTCGTCTCCAAACAAATCGGCGTATTGATGGGACAGGGCAAAAAAGAAGAGGCCCTTATTTTAAAAGAGCAGGTGCAAAAAGACGCCAAACGCCTGACGGACTTAGAAGCTTCGGAAAAAGAGCTTCAGGAAAAAGTCAGCAAAATCATGATGACGATTCCCAATATTATAGATCCGTCCGTTCCGATTGGAAAGGACGACAGCTGCAATGTAGAAATTGAAAAATATGGCGATCCCATTGTGCCTGATTTTGAAATTCCATACCATACGGAAATTATGGAAAAATTTAACGGCATCGATCTGGATGCCGCCGGAAAAGTTGCCGGCAACGGTTTCTATTATCTTATGGGGGATATTGCAAGGCTTCATTCCGCAGTGATTTCCTATGCCAGAGACTTTATGATTGCCAGAGGATTCACCTATTGCGTACCTCCTTTTATGATTCGCAGCAATGTCGTTGCGGGCGTAATGAGCTTTGAAGAAATGGACGCCATGATGTATAAGATTGAGGGCGAGGACTTATATTTGATTGGAACTTCCGAACATTCCATGATTGGAAAATTTATTGATACCATTCATGAAGAAAAAAAACTGCCCTATACGCTGACAAGCTATTCTCCCTGTTTTCGGAAAGAAAAAGGAGCCCATGGAATTGAAGAACGCGGCGTATACCGCATTCATCAATTTGAAAAGCAGGAAATGATTGTCGTATGTAAGCCGGAAGAATCCAAAGTCTGGTATGATAAGCTCTGGCAGAATACCGTAGATTTGTTCCGAAGCCTGGATATTCCGGTTCGCACTCTGGAGTGCTGTTCCGGAGATTTGGCGGATTTAAAGGTGAAGTCCTGCGATGTGGAGGCATGGTCTCCAAGGCAGAAGAAATATTTTGAAATAGGAAGCTGCTCCAATTTAGGCGACGCACAGGCAAGACGTCTGAAAATCCGCGTCAAAGGAGAGGACGGCAGCAAATATTTTGCGCATACATTGAACAATACCGTGGCCGCGCCGCCCAGAATGCTGATAGCGTTTTTGGAAAACAATTTAAATGAAGACGGAAGCGTTAATATTCCGGCTGCACTGCAGCCTTATATGGGCGGAAAAGCCAGGATAGAGGCATAGAACGGAAAACGGTTCATGGATTTTGAAAAAATCCGTGAATCGTTTTTTTCTTTGAAACTTTTTTTGAGAGTCATTCGTATTAAATATGAGAAAGGGAGTGGCATGGGGGGTTTGAACCGGATAGAGGAATATTTTCGAAAATATTACAAGGTCTGTTATCGCGTGGCATTTACTTTAGTTAAAAATCATGCGGATGCGGAAGATGTGGCGCAGGAAGTTTTGCTTCGTCTGCTTTTGTACCAGCCGGAATTTACCGGGCCGGAGCATGAAAAGGCATGGATGATCCGAACGGCAATCAATCTTGGAAAAGATTTGTTAAAAAGCAAGTGGCGTAAAACGACGGTGGGAATGGAGTCGGTTTTGGAGGAAGAGCTGTCCTGTCTGCAGAGTCCGCATATGGAGCCGGACGATACGCTTTTTGTCGTGCTGGAATTGCCGGAGCGTTTTCGGAACTGCCTGTATCTGTTTTATTATGAAGATTATTCCATCCGTGAGATAGCCAGAATTTTGGAGGAACCGGAAAATACGGTAAAAACAAACTTAAGAAGGGGACGGGAAGCTTTGAAACAGAAGCTTTCAGAAAGGAGATAGCGTATGTCGCCTGGAAGAGTAAGCGGGAAATCATTTTTTTATGAAAAAATGAATGTGAAAGCAAATCAGGCTTTAAAATCCAAAGAGGAGGAAAAAAGTAATTTTCCTGAAAATGTAAAAGAAAAGACAGAAAAAGAGCCGTCAGACGAAGCGCTGGCAAAAAGAGACGAGCCAAAAAGCGGCACGAGCGTGCAGGTGAATTATAGCTATGGGCGCGCATCGACGATGATGCGTCTTTGTCAGGACGGCCGGGTTCAAATAGACGCTATGCTGGAATGCGCGCTGAAAAACATCAGTTACAGCGAAAGCGATTACGTAAAAGCATACGTTGCGGAGGGTTTTACGTTAAAAGCAAAAGTGAGTATAGACGAGCATATGGTCTATATTGAACAGAAAAATGAAGACGGAAGCCTGAACGCCTATGAAGTGAATCCGCTCAAAGTATCAAAGGATACAAAAAATCCTGTGGAACAGATGGCAGTGGAGGCCTGGGAGAGGGCAAAGGACATGTGGAACGACGGAATGTTTTCCGAAATCCAGGAGGAAGCCGGCACAGAAGACGGCGAAGAAGAACAGAAGCTGCAAACGCTTGCGGAGGCGCTGGAAGAATTTCAGGAATACGTGAAAAAGAGAATCAAAGAAGGACCTCCGAAAATCCAGATTGGCGGTTCCGAATTTTCTCAGGAGGAATGGGAGAAATTAATCCGGAAGATGGATAAGGCGATTGACATCTATAAAACGGAGCTGCGCAAAAAAATCCAGGAGCTGAAAGAAAAGGCGGCAAAACAGATTGGAGCCGGCAGCGCTACGGAAAACCAGAGTCTTAAGGAGACGGCGGAAGGAGATTCGGAGAGCGAAAAGACTAAGGGGCCGGAAGTTTCGGAAACGGAAGCAATCGAGGATACGAAAGAGTCGGAAGTTTCAGAAGCGGAAGCAATAGAAGGAACGGTGGAGTATGCGCAGCGTGGAACCGGATTTCTGGCGCGCATCTCAGGAGTACAGAAAGCTCCGTATTCTTATCTTGCGGACGAGACGGGAACGATTGTCTATAAAGGCGTACA
This sequence comes from uncultured Lachnospiraceae bacterium, assembly GCA_951800425.1. GTDB lineage: Bacteria > Bacillota > Clostridia > Lachnospirales > Lachnospiraceae > Roseburia_B. The sequence goes on along the minus strand of CATOKN010000025.1, from coordinate 3,046 downwards.
TTTTACCTGTGATGATAAAAAGCAGCAGATTTGTCTTGGAGATATGAGCAATCCAAATCGCGTGTTAAATATTCCGCTTTCCAAAGGAGGAGTTCTTCGGGTCAATCAGGATAATCTGGGAGATCTGGTAAAAGCAATCGATATGTTTTCACCGGAAGATATAGCCCGGATTTTAAAGGCGATTGCGAAATTTAAAAAAGTGGAAAACATGGAGCTTGAGATTGAAGATATGAAATCCAAAGGCCCCGCAGGGGCGGCGCAGGGAGCGTCAGAATAAAAGAGCAAAAAATTCCGAAATGAGGCGATTCTCATTTCGGAATTTTTTGCTTTTGTTTTAGAGAAGAGATTCTAAATAAGATTCCAGTCGGCGGTCTAATGCCATTTCTGTAAATACAAGAGGATTTTCCCGAGACAGGTTTACCATCAGCTCATAGGTTCTTGGCGTGGTAGAAACTGTGGGAAAAATTTTCTGGCAATACAGTCGGAGCGTAAGGCGGCTGTTGACTATGACATTTACAGAATCTGTTTCTTCATTGTAATATGAAATCATAGATGTTCGCTTGGCCCCTCTCTTAATAAAAATTCTTTATATATTTATGGCTGTAAGTATAACATATTTATCGTTAAAATACAAGAATTCTTAAGCATGTGATTTTGCAGGCTTCTTATCCAGCGTATCAAGTCCGGCCCGGTTAATAGCCGCAGTCAAAGCGTTGATGGAGGCCGTAATAATGTCTTCGTCCATGCCTACGCCCCAGACAAGCTGATCGTGCGCGGTAATCCCTACATAAGCGAGAGCCTTGGAGGAAGAACCGCGGGAGAGGGCGTGTTCGGTATATTCCGTCAGCTCATAGGTAACATTGAAATGTTTTTTGATGGCGATAGAAACGGCGTCTAAGCGGCCGTTGCCGTTTGCGGTTACTACATCGGTCGTGCCATCGTTTGACGTAATGGTGACGGTTGCTTCTATTCCGTTATGCTGCCGGAAATGACATTCCGATACGTGGAAAGAGCTTGCGATGTTGCGGTAAGTCTCTTTGAAAATGCGGTAAATCCTTTCGGCATCCAGCTCGCTGTGTTCTTTGTCGGAAACGTCTTTGACGAGATAGCCGAATTCTTCTTTCATCCGGTCCGGAAGCGAAATGCCATACGTCTGCTTTAACACATAGCTTACGCCGCCTTTGCCTGACTGGCTGTTGATGCGGATGACGTCGGAATCGTAGGTGCGGCCCACGTCTTTTGGATCGATTGGAAGATAGGGAACGGTCCAGTAAGCGTCCTTTCCGGAATCGTGAACGGCCATACCTTTTGAAATGGCGTCCTGATGAGAGCCGGAAAAAGCGGTAAAAACAAGATCGCCCGCATAAGGCTGGCGCATGGAAACAGCCATGCTGGTCAGTTCTTCGTAAGTGTTTTGAATTTTTTTCATGTTATGGAAATCGAGTTTGGGATCAATGCCCAGTGAATACAGGTTCATAGCCAGCGTGACAATGTCTACGTTTCCGGTGCGTTCGCCGTTGCCAAATAAAGTACCCTCGATTCGATCTGCTCCGGCCAGAAGTCCAAGCTCGGCGTCGCTGATGCCGCTGCCTCTGTCATTGTGCGGGTGCAGGGAAATCAGAACGCTGTCGCGGTATTTTAAATTCTTATGGAAATATTCAATCTGGCTTGCAAATACGTGAGGCATGGAATACTGCACGGTGGAAGGAAGATTGATGATGGCTTTTCTCTCCGGCGTCGGCTGCCAGACGTCAAGCACTGCGTTGCAGACGTCGAGCGCATAGTCCATTTCCGTACCGGTAAAGCTTTCCGGAGAATATTCAAAGGAAATATTGCCCTTTTCGTTTTTGGATAAGTCATAGACGAGCTTTGCGCCGTCTACGGCGATTTTTTTAATTTCTTCTTTGGATTTTTTAAATACCTGTTCGCGTTGTGCGACAGAAGTGGAATTGTAAACGTGTACAATGACGTTTGGCGCGCCGTCGATGGCTTCAAAGGTACGCTTTATAATGTGTTCTCTCGCCTGAGTCAGCACCTGCACGGTAACGTCGTCCGGAATCATGTTCCGTTCGATGATGGCGCGCAGAAACTGGTATTCTGTTTCAGAAGCCGCCGGAAATCCAACTTCGATCTGCTTAAATCCGATGTCAAGCAGCATCTGGTAGAATTTTATTTTTTCCTCCAGATTCATTGGTTCAATCAAAGCCTGATTGCCGTCTCTTAAATCGACGCTGCACCAGATGGGGGCTTTTGTGGCAGAATCTTTTCTGGCCCAGTCATAGCAGTCTTCAGGCGGCATAAAATACATTTTCCGATACTTTTCAAATCCTTTCATGTCAGTTCCTCTCTTTCTGGTTTTTATTGGCCGGGCGGGGCTTTTGATAAAAGGATATGTCTGCCTAATAAAAAAAGCCCTGCGCCTCTATAAAAATACTTAGAGACGTAAGACATCTTACGCGGTACCACTCTAATTCATGAAAAAATCATGCGCTCTGCAAGATACGGGAGAAACTCCTTATATCTTTCCCGGATAACGGCGGGGATCCGTCTGCGCCTACTGGCCTGACCATGCGGCCTGGCGTTTGGGCAGCGACTCCAAGGCGAGTTCCCTGCTTTCCGTCTGCCGTCTCGCAGCAACCGGCGGCTCTCTGAAATCAGGTAAAACAGGTACTATTCCTTTTCACAGTCTTTTCGGGCTTTATAATAACATATTTTGTATGGGAGGTAAAGGGGAAAATGCAAAATCCTGATTTCCAGATCCTGTTTTCTTTACTCTGTTTCAAAATATGCGTCGACGCCGTTGGCAATGCCGGATGCAATTTTGGATTGATAATCCGCGTTTGCCATATTGGCGTCTTCCGCCGGGTTTGTCATATAGCCCATTTCTACAATGGTGACAGGCGTCTGACACCAGTTGATTCCAGTCATGGTATCCGTTTCCCAGACATGCTGCTTCTGACATCCCGCGGCGGCGGTAAGATGATCCAATACATGCGAAGACAGGCGTTTGCTCTGACTGTAGAGAGAAGCGTTGTAGGGGTTGGAC
>CATOKN010000024.1 GCA_951800425.1 uncultured Lachnospiraceae bacterium | reverse complement strand
AATGTATATGGGATGCGTAGAATTTGTGATTCCAAACGAAGCCGTTCAGGGAATTTTAAAAAATTAAATTTGAATCTCCTCCGTGGTATGGTATAATGCACACAGATACTATACCACAGGAGGAAATTACGTATGGAGAAAAAGCGCATCCAGCAGTCGGCAATATTAATCGCTGTCGTTGTTGTCATCATTATACTGGTTATTTTCATAGGAAAAATTATAAATAAATATACCCCTTCGAAAGAAGTGCAGGATTTATATGAATATTACGGCCTGACAGAGGATTCCTCGGCAGCCATTGTGCTGAATCATGAAATCATTTCACAGCAGGCAATCGTTAAAAACGGCATGCTGTATGTCGATTATGAAACGGCAAGAGATCTGTTCAACAGCCGCTTTTACTGGGATTCCAATGAAAATCTTTTGTTATATACAACAGCCGAAGACGTAATTTCCGCTTCTGTTTCCAGCAAAGATTACTTTGTAACAAAAGAAAAGCATACGGAAAATTATGAAATCGTCTATGCGGACGCAAAAACGGCCTATATCGCGATGGATTATATCAAAAAATTTACGGATTTGGATTTTCGCTTTTATGAAGAGCCGAACCGAATGATCGTAACAACCGACTGGTCGGAGGTTACGCTGGTTCCCGTAAAAAAAGATACGCAGATCCGCTGTAAAGGCGGTATCAAAAGCCCGATTCTTACAGAAGTAAAAAAAGAAGAAAATCTCTTTTTACTCGAGGGGGGCGATAGTTGGGACAAGGTTTCCACAGAAAGCGGAATTATCGGCTATATTTTAAACAAGAGACTGGGAGAAGAAGAAAAGAAACGCTATAAGCATTCTTTTGAAGAAGAAGAATTCACTCATAATTTGAAAGATGAAAAAATCAATATGGCCTGGCACCAGGTCACGACGCAGGACGCCAATCGCACAGTGGCCAGCGTTATTGCTTCTACAAAAGGACTCAATGTCATTTCTCCAACCTGGTTTTATTTAAACGATAACGACGGCAGCCTGATGAGCCTGGCCAGCAAAGAATATGTAGATTACTGCCACAGTCAGGGAATCGACGTCTGGGCGCTTGTCAGCAATCTGGAAAATGAAGATGTCAGCACGACGGATATACTGACGCATACTTCGAAAAGAACCAATGTTGTAAACCAGTTAATTGCCGCCGCTATTCAATATAACTTTGACGGAATTAACGTAGATTTTGAAGCGCTGGAAACAGAAGCCGGAGACGGATACGTGCAATTTATCCGGGAGCTTTCTTTAAAATGTAAAAACAACGGCATTATTCTTTCCGTTGACAATTACGTTCCCACGGATTATACGGCTTTCTATAACCGAAAGGAACAGGCGAATTTTGCGGATTATGTCATTATTATGGGCTATGACGAGCATTACGTTGGATCCGACGAGGGCTCTGTCGCTTCGATTGGATTTGTAACGCAGGGAATCGAAGATACTTTAAAAGAGGTTCCGGCTAATCAGACCATTCTGGCAGCTCCGTTTTACACAAGAGTCTGGGTTGAAACGCCGAAAGAAGCCGCGGACGATGTCGAAGCCGCTTCCGACGATTATGTGCCGTACGAGCTTTCCTCTCAGGCCGTTAATATGAAAGAAGCCTGGAACATGGTTTCGGTCAACGGCGTAGAAGCCGTCTGGTCAGAAGAAGACGGCCAGTACTATGCAGAATATGAAAACGGCGGCCAAACTTATAAAATCTGGCTGGAAGATGTTAAATCTATGGAATTAAGGCTGGAAGCCGCAGCAAAGCATGAGCTTGCCGGCATGTCTTTCTGGAAGCTCGGGCTGGAAGATGCGGCAATATGGAACACAATTCAAAAATACATGAACTAGAAAAAGGAGGGAATATTTTTTGATGAAAAAGCGTCTCATTTTATCGTGCCTGGCTTTTTCTGTCTGCATGATGGCAGGATGCGCCGGAAATTCAGATCAAAGTACAATAAAATCCGAACCATATATTATGATAAAAGAAAATGTCTGTACTTTAAAGGACGGGACATGCGTTTCTCTCTGGAAACCGCATGAGGAAAGCCTAATTTGTTCTTACCGGTTAGAAAACGGGCAGGAGCTGTTAGAATCCAATCTTCCCGCTACAATAGATAATTCCTATACGGCAGGATTAAAAGGGTATCATACAATGGATCAAAAAGCTCTGACCGCAGCCCTTGATTATTATGAAAATCAGGAATCAAAGCTTGATATAGAAGTTCTCCTTGAAAATGCCTATGAAGATTATACTTCACAGGAAAAAGGTAACAAAAAATTTATTCCTCATTTTGCTGAAGAAGACGTCAGTCCCTGTGTTGAAACGGAACGGTTTACCGGATTTCTGACTACAGTCGACGTCCCGGAACCTCCGGACTATGAATCGACAGAAACAAAAACCGTAACGCTTTTTGACAGAAAAACAGGAGACGTCATACCTGTAAAAGATCTGTTTACCATATCAGAAGAAGAGGCTATTGCGATTTTGGCAGAATTTTGTCCAAAAGAAAATCAAAACGAACTGAAATCGTCTCTTCATTTAGAAGATATTGTATGGATGCAGGATGCGGTGTGGATCTATGCGCCCAAAGAATTACAGACAGATGAAAATCTCATGTGGAGCGTTGATATTTCATACGATGAATTGAAAGACTATCTTTATCCCTGGGCCATTCCCGAAGCATAAAAAAATGGAGCATACGGGATTCGAACCCGTGACCTCCACACTGCCAGTGTGGCGCGCTCCCAGCTGCGCCAATGCCCCATGGACATTAGTTTAACATAAATTATGCAAAAATCAATATCAAATTTTAAATTTTTGAAAAAAGCTCCATGCAGATTCTGCACGGAGCTTTTTCTTTTGTCTTTTATCTTTTTATCTACATTCTCATCCGGCATTGAGGAATCCTGAATTTGAATGCATTTTTTTTAAAATCCCATGTTTACAAGTTGCAAATTTATTTCTGCATGCTTCGGATCTGATCTAAGAATTACAGACTTTATCAAACCGAAGCTCTTTTAACACCCCCTCGTCGTAAATGTAGTCGCGCATATATGCATGTTCTTCATTCACATAAAGCGCATTTGTGATTTTGAGAGAGCTGCTTGGAAGACCTTCCAGCCAAAGCGTAATCCCTCTTTTCTCAATATTCTGCAGTTCGACAAACAACTGCATTTTTCCGTCGTTGCCCATATGCGGCTCCTTTACCTTACCCAAAGAATGCACAACTGCGTTTTGTGAAAAACTATCCGTTCCTCCTGATGGGTATCAGCAACTTTTTTCTCTTTTTCTTTACAGCAGGGCATCCGAAAATCGCATCCAGACAGGTAAAATATTCTGATCCAATGTGCCTGGGATTTGGAATGGCAGGAATTTCATTTACTTTTATTCCATATTCTTTCTCTATTTTTTCCTGAATACAATCGACCGCGTTTACGCTCGCGTATAACGGCTCTATGCCTCCCCAATCATCTTTTTTCAGCGTCTTCACCATTTTACCGGCAGAAAATTCCTGCCAGGGATTCAAATTCAAAAGAAATATTTTTCTGTCGCATCGCAAAATTTCTCCGCGAAATTCCTCATATGCATCTCCAAAATCCATAATTATCTTTTCATATCCGCGATTTAACAGTATGGGTATTTCTTCCCGACAGACATCCGGATAATAATGAATTTTATGTTCTGTAAAATATCCGATTTCATTTGTATTTTTCCAGTGAGCCATTTGTCCATGGCCAAAAAGTTCCAGATAAGCGGCTGCTTCATTTCTTCCGCCCGCTGCATAATTTGCCAGCGCCACGGATAAGTGGGTTACCCCGCTTCCGCGAACGCTCCCGGCAATTCCAATCGTTCTTGTTTCTTTTTCTTTCATGTTCCAGCAATCCTTTAAACAACTTCTCTTTTTCCTTTGTCATAAAAAAGGGATTTTCATCCAGCGGAAAGCAATATACGGCCTGTGCATATCGTTTTGCAAATTTCTTCGCCAAACGTCTGTTTCCGTAGTTTGAGAAAATAACAAGGCCTCTGGCATCTTTTACTTTTTCATAAGAAAGTTCCGATTGCCTTATCTCCCATTCCCTGCTTCCCATCAGGAAAAGAAATAAATCTGCTTTTTCTGACAAAGCCCCTTTTATGTCCGCTCCGTAATCTAAAACTACAACGGCATTTTCCGGGACATTTACGCTTACTCCCTCTCCATACACAGGCATTCCAAAAAAATTTCCTCTGCGGTAAAGTCCGCCCTCTTTCGTAAATCCGCCCTCCTGAATGGCCATACGCAAATGATTTGTGGGATTTTTTTCCTGATATACCGTAAATATATTTTGACAGTTTAAATATTTGGTAAATGAAATTGACAGATGGGTCGTTCCTGTGCGCGGCTGACTGCCGGCTGCGACAATTTTTTTTAAGAGATGCTTTTGACAATATGAATTTTTTTCTGACTGCACAGATTGCAAAAAATCTTCCAAAAACGCTTCGACAGAATGATAACGCTCTGATAAATCAGCGCTTGCGGCTTTCTCTGCAACATGCATAAGATGACGGGACGTATTTTTTTGATCGGCGTCAATCAGTTTTTCTAATATTTTTCCCAGACCAAAAATATCCGTCTGGATGCTGATTTTTGCTTCATTGGCCTTTTCCGGGGCGCAAAAATCCGGTGTCCCATAATTTTGAAATTTATTCCCCGTTTCGTTCAGATATGATGCGATGCCAAAGTCGATCAGTTTCACGCCGTTTTTGCCTATTAAAATATGCTCTGTTTTCAAATCCTGATAAATCATAGGATTTGGCTTTAAATGATGCATATAATCTAAAATTCCGGCGATCTCCGTTACAATGTGGCTTATAAAATCCGGGGTAATAAATGATGATTGAAGCATGTATGCTTCTAAAGATTCACCCTCAACATATTCCTCAATGATATAGTAAAATTCTTCATCTTCTTCCATATCATAAATAGCAGGAATCTGCGGGTGTTTCAGATGATTCAGGATTTCTGCTTCCCGAATCTTCCAGGCAAAATCCGCGCTTTTTGAAATGCGCTTTACCGCACGGTATTCGCCCAGTTTTTGATGTCTGACAAGGTATACCAACGTGCCGCTTCCTCTTCCAATTTCTGAAAGAACCAGATACCTGCCAAACCATATGGCTTTCTTTATTTTCCTCGCTCCTTCCTTAATTTATCGGAAAAAGCATCTCTTGAAACTGTTTATAGCATAATTCAATTTAACTTTCAATAGCTTTTTTTCTTATTTTATATTCTTTATAAATATTTAATTAGAATCCGGGCTTTACATATAAAGACGATTTGATTATAATGTAATAGATTTACCTAATTTATCAGATAAGGAAGTGAAAGAATGCGAATTGAAAAAGTAAACGAAAATCAAATACGCTGCACTCTGACACACCAGGACCTTGCCAGCAGGCATTTAAAATTAAGCGAACTGGCCTATGGAACTGAAAAAGCAAAACTGCTATTTCATGATATGATGCAGCAGGCAAATTACGAATTTGGATTTGAAGCAGAAGATATTCCGCTTATGATAGAAGCGATTCCGGTTTCATCGGAAACGATTGTATTAATTATAACGAAAGTTGAATACCCAGAGGAACTTGACACCCGTTTTTCCAAATTTTCCGATATGCCGGACGGATACGAAGATTATTCCGACAACGGCTTGGGAGACGTTGTTTCGGAGGGTGCGGACGATATTTTAGGATTATTCCAGAAAATTTCAGAAGAAAAGAAATCATCAAAAGCACAGTCTTCCACCGATGAAGCTTCCACAACCGATACGCAGAAAGATCAGGTCAGCGTACCCATTGATTTGACAAAGATGTTTATGTTCCATAATCTCGACGACATTATTCGGCTTGCTCATATTCTGGATCATTTTTATGAGGGCGACAATTCTCTGTTTAAAGATGAAAAAAATCACATTTATTACCTGATTTTACACAAGAGCAGCCTTTCGCCGGAAGTTTTCAACAAAGTCTGCAACATTCTGGCGGAATATGCCAACCAGGGCGTCGTCAGTTCCGGTACGGAAGCTTATTTTACGGAACATCATAATATTTTGTGTCATCACAATGCATTACAGACATTTGCGTCTTTATGACAAAAAAGAGTTCGTTTTCACGAACTCTTTTTTTATCGGGCAAAACCCTTAAGCAAGATCTTTTGCCAAAAATGCATTTATTTCATCTACAAGGGCGTCCGGTTCAATTCCATGAACCATAGCCGCTTCTTCAATCGTCTCCATCTGGGAAGACGGGCAGCCAAGGCAGTGCATCCCTATGTTTAAAAGAACGGGAGCAATATTTGCGTCAATCTGAAGCAATTCGCCTATCATCGTAGATTTTGTCACCTGAGCCATCTGTAAAACCTCCTTTTATATTCATTATCTGCCTTTTCCGGCATAACATGCAGCATACCGGACATTCCTACTTTCTTACTCGGCTATTATAATACCATTTTTTGTTTTATGCAATTGTTTCCCATATATTCTTTCAAAATGGTTAAGAAAAAAAACATTTCAGTACTTGTATTCACATATTTTTTGTATTAAAATATCTCTAAGCCGTTATGGCTGAATAAACTGAATTACATAAGGAGGATTACACCAATGGCATACGTTATTACAGATTCATGCGTAAACTGTGGAACCTGCGAAGGTGAATGTCCGGTAGGCGCTATCGCTGCCGGCGACGGAAAATTTGAAATCAATGCTGATTCTTGTGTAGACTGCGGTACTTGTGCCGGAGCCTGTCCTACAGGAGCAATCGAGCAGGGCTAATTCGATAAGACGCGTCGCGGACGTGTTTTATTGGAAATTACGATTCAAAAAAGACGAAACCCCCGGAAAGCGCTTCCGGGGGTTTCCTTTTTCTTTATGTAGGAACTTCTTTTTTCGCAAACAATCGGCGGGGTTCTTTTTTTCTGGAACTGCCCTTTAGTTTTTTGACATTTAATTCCCGAATTGCCGCGTCTAATTTGCGGTATCTTTCTTCTTCCTGTTCGTCCTGCTCCCTCATCAGGTAATTCATTTCTTTTAATACGCGATCTCCAACGCTTTCTCCCACTTCTTTACCAAGCGCCTGATTGTTTTCCGCCATGGCTTCTTTTACAATTCCGCTCATCAAAAGCCGAAACTGCTCCATCTTTTCTTCCGGGGACGAATAAACCGATCCTCCGACAGTATTTGCCGGCTGTCCTGCCATACGTTCCGTCAAAGCTCCTGTTGTCAAAGCAGCGGCTTCTTCCGGATTCTTGCCATTGTGGATGACCATGCGAATCGCCTTTAACTGGTATCCCTGTTCTTTTAACTCTTTTATCTTAAGGAATTGCTGTATGTTCTCTTTGGTATAATAACGATGCCCCATTTCATTGCGTGGAATTTCAAGCTCTAACTCTTCTTCCCAATATCGAAGTACGTGGGCTTCCACATTTACAAGACCGGCGGCATCCGAAATCATATAACGTAGCTTGTCCAAATGAACTGCCTCCTTCCTCTGTATTCATTATAGAAGAGAATAGAACAATGCGCAATGAATTTTGGTCGTAAAGATTCGACATCATTATTTTTCCATATTCGCAAATTTTGTATATTGAGGAAGCCAGACGAGGTTTACCGTTCCGATTGGACCGTTTCTCTGCTTGGCAATGTTTACTTCGGCAATATTTTTCATATCCGAATCTTTATTATAATAGTCGTCACGGTAAATAAACATAACAACGTCGGCGTCCTGTTCAATTGCCCCGGATTCCCTTAAATCCGAAAGCATCGGCCTGTGATCGGGACGCTGTTCCACTGCGCGGCTTAGCTGAGAAAGCGCGATAACCGGGACGTTTAATTCCCTGGCAAGACCTTTTAGAGATCTTGAAATATCTGAGATTTCCTGCTGCCTGGAATCATTTTTTCCATTGCCGGACATAAGCTGCAAATAATCAATGATGATCAGCTTTAAATCCTGTTCCAGCTTATATTTTCTGCATTTGCTCCGCAATTCTGAAATGGAAATGCCAGGCGTATCGTCAATAATCAGCTTTGATTTTCCAATGACGCCCGCTCCCTCGATCAGTTTTTCCCAGTCGGAATCATTTAAATTGCCGGATCGAAGAATCTGAGCGTCTACTCTGGATTCCAGTGAAAACAGACGGTTGACAAGCTGTTCCTTTGACATTTCCAGACTGAAAATGGCTATGGACATATTTTCATGAAATGCAATATACTGCGCCATATTTAATACAAGCGCCGTTTTTCCCATAGAGGGCCTTGCCGCAATTAAAATGAAATCTGAGGGCTGTAGTCCTGACGTTTTATAATCTAAATCAATAAATCCGGTCGGTATTCCCGTGACGTTTCCCTGGGTTTTGGAAGCAAGCTCAATTTTTTCCAAAGCGTTTAATACAACTTCTTTGATTGGAACGTAGTCTCCCCCTCCCCGGTTCTGTAAAAGATGAAAGATATTCTTTTCCGTATCGGCAAGAATATCTTCTAATTCTCCCTGTCCCAGATAGCATTTATTTTGTATTTCCTCCGTAACTTTAATCAGACGGCGCAAAACAGATTTATCTTTTACAATCTGCGCGTAAAACTTTACATTTGCCGAAGTGGGAACTGCGGTAATCAAATCTTTCACAAATTCCAGACTGCTTATTTCTTCCGGGACATTCATGGCTTTTAATTTATCCTGAAGCGTAACAATATCAACCGGTTCTCCCGCATTATATAGTTCTACCATCGCCTGAAACAACAATCCGTTTTGCTGATAATAAAAATCTTCCTGCAAAAGCATTTCAATTGCAATTACGATGGCTTCCTTGTCCATAATCATGGAACCAACAACAGATTGTTCCGCTTCCAGACTGTTTGGCATAATTCGCTTTATCAAAGCCTCTTCCATGAAGTTTTCCCTCAATTCTTATTCTGCGTTAACGTGTACTCTTAAGATTCCTGTCACTTTTGGATGAAGACGCAGCGTAACTTCATGCATTCCAAGGCTCTTAATTGGTTCTGACAACTGCATCTTTTTCTTATCAATTTCCAGATCCAGCTGGGATTTTACTGCAGACGCAATTTCTTTGGTAGAAACGGAACCGAAAGTCTTTCCTCCCTCGCCCGCTTTAATTTTTACTTCTACTTTTAAATCCTTTAACCTCTCCGCCAATGCTTTCGCGGCTTCCAGATTTTCTTTTTCTACTTTTTCTTTGTGTTTATTCTGAAGCTTCAAATCATTCAGATTTGCGTTTGTTGCTTCTACAGCCAGCTTTTTCGCAAAAAGCACGTTTCTGGCATACGCGTCGCTTACCGTTGTTATATCTCCCTTTTTTCCAAGAGATTTTACATCTGATAATAAAATTATTTTCATATTTCTATTTCTCCTTTCTCAAGCATTTTATCAATCGTATCCTGCAGGGCGCGCTTGGCTTCCGTCAGCGTACAGTTTATCAACTGAGCCCCGGCCGTATTTAAATGACCGCCGCCGCCAAGCTGTTCCATAATCAGCTGCACGTTAATTTCATCAATTGATCTTGAGCTGATAAAAATTTTTCCCTGATATTCCGTCAGTACAAAAGACGCCTTGATGCCGATAATATTTAAAAGCTCGTCGGCCGCCTGGGCTCCTACAATAGTCGGACTTTCCATTTTTCCCGGACAGACGGATATTGCAAAAGAGCCTTTGTATACTTCCGCGTGACGCACAACCTCCGCTCTTGCCTTATAAGAATTCATATCGTTTCTCAAAAGCTTGCGGACTCTCGTTACTTCTGCTCCGCAGCGGCGCAAATACGCCGCCGCTTCAAACGTACGAACGCCTGTTTTAGTCATAAAGTTATTCGTATCGATCAATATTCCCGCGTAAATGCAGTCTACTTCGCATGGCTCCAGCTTAATTTTCTCCTGAAAATACTGCAGCACTTCCGCGATCATTTCGCAGGTAGAAGAAGCGTAAGGTTCAATATAAGATAAAATCGGATTTTTGATTACTTCATTGCCCTGTCTGTGGTGATCGAATACGACAACCGCGTTTCCTCTTTCGAGAAGCTGCGGACATTCCGTATAATTCGGCCGATTGGTATCCACAACCATCACAAGCGTATTTCTGCTGATAATTTCCATGGCGCGCTCGCTGTTAATAAATAAATCTTCCGGATAACCTTTTTCCGGCGAAAAGCATTCTTTCAGCGGACGCAGGGAAGACGTGACTTCATTTAAAACAATCTGCGCTTTTTTATTTAACGTTCTTGCCGCGCAGTAAATTCCAATCGCAGCGCCTAAAGAATCCACATCGCCAATATTATGTCCCATAATTATGACGTTATCGCGGCTTTGCAGCGTTTCCCTCAGCGCATGGGCCTTAATTCTTGCCTTAACGCGGGTATTTTTCTCAATTGTCTGAGATTTTCCTCCATAATAAGAAATCTCTTCTTCTTTCCTGACGACTACCTGATCCCCGCCGCGCCCAAGCGCAAGATCAATCGCCATGCGGGAATACTCGTAATTTTTATTATAATTGTCTCCATGAATGCCGACGCCAATGCTTAACGTAACGGCCATTTCATTTCCAACTCTGACGCTTTTTACGTCTTCGATCAGACTGAATTTATCTTCTTCCAGTATGTTTAAATATTTGTATTTGAACACGACAAAATATTTATCTTTTTCTATTTTCCGCACCAGAGCGTCTACTTTGGAAAAATATGCGTTAACTTTCCGATCGATCAATGCGGCCAAAAGGGAACGCTTCACATCTTCAATGCTGTCTAAAGCTTCTTCATAATTGTCAATATATACCAGAGCCGCAACCAGCTTTTCTTCTTTGCATGCCTGAATGCAGCGGTTTAATTCCGTCTCATCAAAAAGACAAAGGGAAATAAATACATGCTCTTCTTCGTTTACCTCTATTACGCTTTCCGGCTCCGTTTTATTTTTAAAATGGATTTGATTTGTCTCGCCTCTGAATATTTTGTCTTCCCATTGGATCAAAAAGCTGTTCTCTTTGTTGGGATTTTGCAGCCGATCTTTGGAAATCATTGGAAATATGGTGAAAATCGTCTTATGGTATCCCTTTTCTTTTCCGGTCAGATTCACAAACTTCTGATTGACCCAGAGTATTTTTCCATTGATGTCAAGCAATGCATACGGAACCTGAAAATCATCCAATATCTGTTTTTGCACCGTTGCGTATTGTCTGGCAAAATAAATCATTTCTTTTTCAAGAATGGGACGGCTTCTGACATAAGAAAAAGATACGAATAAAAAATAAATAATGACAAATCCGGTCAGCGCCGCTCCTATTTGCCTGTCTATATAATAAATTGGGATATTAATCAATAACAGCAGGACGGTTAATATAAATGGCAAATATAGAAAATTCCGCAGCCTTCCTCTGATTTTTGCATTCTGTTTCATAACTCCTCCATTTTTGCATTTCACTATATGCCTATCGGCCATCCAGATTTTTTATAAGGTAGAACGCCGATAACATTATATCATTTTATGGTATGGAGATAAAGCGTTTTTAAAGATGAAGCACGCGTTCTTTGATTTCCTGCGTTCTTCCCTGATTCCAATACTGTGTGCCGATGTAGCCGCACGTACGTCTTGCCACGCTCATCGTATCCTGATTACGGTTGCCGCAGTTTGGACACTCCCATACAAGCTTGCCATGCTCGTCTGTTACAATCTGAATTTCTCCACTGTATCCGCATTCGCTGCAGTAATCGCTCTTGGTATTCAACTCCGCATACATAATATTGTTATAGATGTGCTGCATAACGGAAAGAACAGCGGAAAGATTATTTTTCATATCGGGAACTTCCACATAGCTGATAGCTCCCCCCGGAGAAAGCTTTTGAAACTGCGCTTCAAACTTTAATTTTTCAAATGCGTCAATTTCTTCCGTCACATGGACGTGATAAGAATTGGTA
>CATOKN010000023.1 GCA_951800425.1 uncultured Lachnospiraceae bacterium | reverse complement strand
GTAACGGAAATTCTCTGGTTATTGACTACGAACACTTTCCCTTCATAATCATTCGCAAGCATATGGGCCGTTTCAAAAGAACTGCTCAAACCGCTTGACATTGGAATATGCACAATCTCGTCATACTCTTTTAACAGCTCTTCCCACAAATCCGTTACGCTTGCCACGGAAGGCATGGAAGTGGAAATGTCGCAGCCATCCTTTAGCTTTTCGTAAAACTGCTCCTGCGTCAGATTTTCTCCCTCATAGTAAGTTTCCTGATTGATAAAAAACGGCATCGGCAAAATATAGACGCCAAGTTCTTTTGCTTCCTGCGGCGTAATTCCGCTGTTACTATCAGAAACAACTGCTATTTTACCCATAAGTCCCTCCTGTCTATTTAATCACAACATTTTGATTGTACCACACTTTTTTTTCGATTTCCACTATGATAAACCAATTTTTTGCGCAAAAAATATGCAAAAAAAGACAAAACGCCTCCGGCTGTGAGCGACTGCCCACAGCCGGAGGCGTTATCTGTTTCTACATCTAAGAAGCGCAAAGCGATGCGCCGCTTTTTATTTTTACATCATGCCGCCCATTCCTGCGCCGCCAGCCGGCATTGCAGGAGCTTCTTCTTTGATATTTGCAACGGCGGATTCCGTTGTAAGAAGCGTGGACGCTACGGAAGTCGCATTCTGCAATGCGCTTCTTGTAACTTTTACCGGATCCAAAATTCCGCTTTCTACCATATCGGTATACTCTTCCGTTACAACGTCAAAGCCTACGCCCGTTTCCGCTTCTTTTACCTTGCTGATAATAACCGCGCCTTCCAGTCCGGCATTTGCGGAAATATAGAACAATGGAGCTTCCAGAGCTTTTAACACAACTTTTGCGCCCGTCTTTTCATCGCCCTCTAACGTATCCGCAAGCTCTGCTACTTTCTTAGACGCATGGATATATGCGGAGCCGCCTCCTGCAATGATGCCTTCTTCCACGGCTGCGCGCGTTGCGTTCAAAGCGTCTTCCATACGAAGCTTCGCTTCTTTCATTTCCGTCTCTGTCGCAGCGCCTACGCGGATGACTGCTACGCCGCCGGCCAGTTTTGCAAGTCTCTCCTGCAGTTTTTCTTTGTCAAATTCAGAAGTCGTTTCTTCAATCTGTCCGCGGATCTGTCCGATTCTTGACTGAATCGCGTCTTTGTCGCCCTCTCCGTCTACAATCACCGTATTTTCTTTCTGAACTTTTACGGATTTTGCGCGTCCGAGCTGATCCATCGTCGTATCTTTTAATTCCAGTCCAAGCTCTTCGGAAATTACCTGGCCGCCCGTTAAGATTGCAATATCCTCAAGCATTGCTTTTCTTCTGTCGCCGTATCCCGGAGCTTTTACGGCTACTACGTTAAATGTGCCGCGCAGCTTGTTGACAATCAATGTCGTGAGCGCTTCGCCCTCAATGTCTTCTGCGATAATCAAAAGTCTTGCGCCGCTTTGTACGACCTGCTCCAAAAGCGGCAGAATTTCCTGAATGTTGGAAATTTTCTTGTCTGTAATCAGGATATACGGATCGTCTAACGTCGCTTCCATCTTATCCATATCCGTACACATATATGCGGAAACATATCCGCGGTCAAACTGCATGCCCTCTACCAGATCCAGCTCTGTCTGCATCGTCTTTGACTCTTCAATCGTAATTACGCCGTCGTTTGTCACTTTTTCCATAGCGTCGGATACCAGCGTGCCGACTTCGTCGTCTCCTGCGGAAATTGCGGCTACTTTTGCAATCTGATCTTTGCCTTTAACTTTCTGGCTCATAGATTTTAGCGCTTCCACAGCGGCGTCCGTCGCTTTCTTCATGCCTCTTCTAAGCACGATTGGATTTGCGCCGGCTTCCAGGTTCTTCATGCCTTCATGCACCATTGCCTGCGTCAGTACCGTCGCCGTCGTCGTTCCGTCTCCGGCAACGTCGTTTGTCTTTGTCGCAACTTCTTTGACAAGCTGCGCGCCCATGTTTTCAAACGCGTCTTCCAGTTCGATTTCTTTTGCAATCGTAACGCCGTCGTTTGTAATTAACGGAGCCCCGAATGATTTATCAAGCACTACGTTTCTTCCTTTTGGTCCCAATGTTACGCTGACGGTATCCGCCAGTTTATCTACGCCCGCGCCAAGCGCCGCTCTTGCTTCTGAACCGTATTTGATTTCCTTTGCCATGATTTTCTACCTCTTTCCTCTATATATTATTCTACAACTGCCAGAATGTCGTTCTGTTTTACAATCATGTACTCTTCGTCTTCCAGTTTCACTTCCGTACCGGCATATTTGGAATAAATTACCTTTTGTCCAACCGTTACCTGCATCGTAACTTCTTTGCCGTCCACCACGCCGCCCGGGCCTACTGCAACTACTTCTGCTTCCTGCGGCTTTTCCTGGGATTTGCTCGCCAGAATAATTCCGGACTTGGTCGTTTCTTCTGCTTCTAAATGTTTTAAAACAACTCTGTCTGCTAAAGGTACTAACTTCATTTGAAATGCCTCCTTATACGTTCTGTTATTTTTTTGATTATTAGCACTCATTACTTTCGAGTGCTAACCGATAATCCTATAATATGAGTTGCATTCTAATTGTGCAAACGGAATCTTTTCGTTGCTAACTATAGTATGCTCATTTATACTCTCTTATTCTCATTTTTTCTCTCTGTTTCATATTTTTTCCGTTTTTTCTTTATTTAATACTTTTTTTAGAAACAGTTTATGTTCTTTTTGCGATTGCGCCGCAATCTGCGCTAAATCAGGGAAAAATGCCGAAGTCCCTCCCAAATGCCGTCTTCCCACAGAGGCGCGGTAATGTAATCTGCCGCGTCTTTTGCGACATCTGTGCCATTGCCCATCGCGATTCCATGCCGAACGTAAGAGAGCATTTCAATGTCGTTGACGCTGTCTCCAAACGCATACGTATCTTCATGCGCGACGTTTAAATATTCGCAGACACGCCTGATCCCGCTTGCCTTGGAGCATCCCTTTGGCACAATTTCAAACACCTGCGTCGTATGGAAAATCAGATCAAAGTGAGCGGAAAGCTCTTTTTTGACCTGTTCCAAATCTCCGCCGCGAAAATAAGACGTCGCTTTATTGGCGTCGTATCTGCCCGCATGTTCCGTAAATGACACAAATCCGTCTCCTAAGGATTTTTTCAGATTCAGTATATAGGGATTGTCGCTGAAGTCGTCCATATCTCCGTAGAGATGCTTCTTTCCCTCCAGAATCAGCGGCTGGTTCTGCCTTTTAAAGCAGTCCGTCAGCTCCAACAGCTCTTCTTTGGAAAGCGTCCGTTCATACACGACTTCTCCCCGATATTCAAAATACGTGCCGCATGCCGCTAAAATACCGTCAAATCCTATGTCAGACAGCAGCGTTTTGGCCTGAATGGCCGCGCGGCTCCTGCCGCTGCAGATAAACGCATACGTTCCGTTTTCCCTCAGCTTATGAATGGCTGCAGCCGTACTTTCCGGCACCCGCATCTTTTCATCCCATAACGTACCGTCTATATCAAAAAATACTGCTTTTTTCATTCTATACTCCTTATCTGCCGTCTGATGCAAAAGAACGGCGCGAACCTGAAACATTCAAATCCGCGCCATTTTATTTTATTCATCCCGGCTGTCATATATTCGGTTGCTTGCTATGTATCCCAGACACCAGACCAATCCCGCAACGGTCAGAGAACTGACGCACTTTACAATTGCTATCACAAGCTGCGGCAGCGTCAGGGTCCCAAGGGCGTATGCCGATAACGTACTTCTGACCGGCTTTAAAAGCATCACCCAGCCGCCAATATAAATGGATGCGGCAAAACCTGTAAAATAAATGGCCATGGCTAACACAATGCGTACATTCCGGCTCATAAAGTCATCCCCCTCGTAATTTAATCTGGAAGTATCATATCATTAATGCAATATGGTTTCAAGATGTTTTTCACAGGCTCTTTTGAGTCACTCCTCCTTCACCATAATTTCCAGCGCCTGGCGTATATTGCGGATCGTTGCCATTCTGACGCTGCCCCCATATTCTCCGTCGAGAGTCCATGAAACTTCTTCCTCAGAAAAAAACGTAATGCAGTCGCTTTTAAAAGAATAAATCAAATCCGTATCGTCAATTAAATTTGTCAGAGACGCCAGAATCGCATTCAGCTCTACGATATTTTTGGGCATACGTATCAAAGTGACTTCAAATTTTCCATCGTCTAACAAAACATTTTTTCCCGTCATATTTTTAAAACCGCCGACGGAACTTGAATTCGTAATCATTCCATAGATGAATTCATCCTCAATCACTGCTTCTTCGCATTCCACGCGCATGTAATAGGACGTAATTTCCGTCAGACTTTTCATGCCTTCCAGAATATACGCCGCATGGCCCAATATGTTCTTCCATTCCTGCCTTGTTTTATAGGAAACCGCGGTAAATATGCCAAATGCCGCAACATAGACAAATGGCTCTTCGTTAAATTTTCCAACGTCGCAGGAAAACTTCTGACCGGACACCGCAATTTCCGCCGCCTTTGCCATATCCTTTGGAATTTTCAGAGAATTCGCAAAATCATTCGTACTGCCGGCCGGAATATAGCCCAACGGCACATGATTTCCGGAAAGCACCATGCCGCTGACTGCTTCGTCCAAAGTGCCGTCTCCGCCGCTGCATACCACAAGGTCAAATTCATGCGCCCTGTCCCTCACCATCCGAAAAGCATCTTCTCTTGCCTGCGTCGGATATATGGTAACTTCATAGCCTCCCTTTACCATAATGTCCACAATCTGCAAAAGCTTGTTTTTTATCTGCGCTTTTCCGGAATATGGATTAAATATAAATAAAAGCTTTTTCATGATACGGCCACCTCTTTATCGTTTTCCCTGAGTTCTGCTGCTATTTGAGAAATTCTTCTCAATCTGTGGTTTACGCCTGACTTTCCCACCGGAGGGCTAAAACAGGTTCCAAGCTCCTTTAACGGCATATCCGGATATTCCAGACGCAGCGCGGCGGCTTCCCGTAAATGATCCGGCAGACTCTCCAATCCTTTCCTGTTTCTGATATACTCTATATCTTCTATCTGGCGAACGGATGCCGTTACCGTCTTGCTGATATTAGCCGTCTCACAGTTGACCCGCCTGTTGACAGAATTTCTCATCTCTTTGACAATTCTGACATTTTCCAGATTCATCAGAGCTTCGTGCGCCTCCATAATATTGAGCAAATCTACAATATGGGAACCTTCTTTGACATAGACCACCTGGTTTTTTTTGCGAACGACAATTCTTGCGTCCACGTCAAAGCTGTCCATAACGTCCTTTAACTGCTGCGCCTGCTTTCTGGTTCTGCAGACAATTTCAAAATGATAAGATTTGCCCGGATTGCTCATCGAACCGCAAGCCAGAAACGCGCCGCGGATAAACGCTCTCTTACAGCAGGCCTGCTGAATCAAAAGAGCATTCACCGTTTCCATGTTAAAAAAACATTCCTTTCTCGCGTCCCACATTTTTACGCATTCTAAAACTCTCAGCACGTCGGAACCGGTAATTTCTTCCACCGCTTTTTCCATCGAAAAAATTTTCGACAAAAGAAGCTTAAATTTATCCAAAAGCATGGAATTTCCGGTTTCAATTTTCAGCCGCGCGTCTTTCTGTGTCCGCACGATTTTTCCGGCGTAGCTGATAATTGCGGACAGCTCCGCAATCTGGCAGTGCCTTGCGCACGCGCTGTGCGAAGCCAGCTCTTTTTTTATTTCATATGAAAATGACATGTTATTTCCTCAACGCGTCTTTGTCTATATCTCTATGTTCAATTTGCAGCCCGTAATCGCTGCTTTTTGAAATTCTGTGAAACAGTTCGTTTGCAAGCGTAACCGAACGATGCTTGCCGCCCGTACATCCAATGCTGATGACAAGCTGGTTTTTACCCTCGATAATATAATTGGGAATCAGAAAATTCACCATGTCTTCCAGCTTGTTTAAAAATATATGGGCTTCCTCAAACTGAAGCACATAATCCTGAATTTCCTTATCATTGCCGCTTTTGGCCCGCAAACCCTCTACATAATAAGGATTTGGCAAAAAGCGCACGTCAAATACCAGATCGGAATCAACCGGTATTCCATATTTAAATCCAAACGAAAGAATCGTAATAAACAGATTTTTATAATCCTGCTGCCGCACAAAAATTTTATCCAGCTCCGCTCTTAAATCCCTCGTCAACAGTCGGCTGGTATCAATGATATAATCGGCGCGGCGCCGAAGCATGGTAAGCCGCTCCCTCTCTAAGGCGAGTCCGGATTCTACCCGCTTTCCTCCGGATAGCGGATGATTGCGCCTCGTCTCCTTATACCGCTTTACCAGTACGGCGTCTTCCGCATCCAAAAATAAAATTTCCGGAGCCTGTCCGCTCTCATCCAGGCGATCCAGCGCCGCATGCAGCTCTGAAAAAGAATTTCCGCTCCGAATATCGACTCCGATGGCAAATTTCTGCAATTCCTCTTTGCTTGTTTCGGAAAGCTCTACAAATTTCTCAATCAATGGAATCGGAAGATTGTCTACGCAGTAAAATCCTATATCTTCCATCATTTTTAAGGCCGTGCTTTTTCCGGCTCCCGACATTCCGGTTAAAATCACTAATTTCAAGTCTTATCCCCCTGTTCGCTGATGCGGACGGCTAAAACTCGCCCAACATTTTCACTTCTGTCTGTAAATCCACCCCAAAACGCTCTTTCACCGTTTTCTGCACATGACGAATGACTGCCAGTATATCTGCCGAAGACGCATCCTTATAATTTACGACAAAGCCGCAATGCTTTTCGGATACCTTAGCTCCTCCGACCGTATATCCGGAAAGGCCCGCGTCCATAATCAGCTTGCCCGCAAAATATCCCTCCGGACGCTTAAACGTGCTTCCGGCGCTCGGATATTCCAGGGGCTGCTTGCTGCGGCGCTGCTCCCTTAGCGAATCCATCTTTTTTCCGATTTCAGCAGGATCTGACTTTTTCAGCTTAAAAGCTGCCTCCAAGACGAGATATTCATTCTTTAAAACGCAGCTGTTCCTGTATCCAAACTCCATCTGCGCATTTGACAGCTTTAAAATCTCTCCATTCCGGCTCAGTACTTTTACATAATCCACAATGTCTTTCATTTCCCCGCCGTAAGCTCCGGCATTCATCACGATGGCTCCTCCGACGCTCCCCGGAATCCCCGCCGCAAATTCCAGGCCGGAAAGGCCGTTTTGATACGCTTTCTGCGCAGTGTTTGACAAAAACGCGCCCGCTTTTGCCCTTACATACTCGCCGTCCACAAAAATTTCTGACATTTGTCTTCCGATTTCTACAACAGCTCCGCGAATTCCTTTATCTCCAATTAAAAGATTACTGCCGTTTCCAATCACCGTTACGGGCATTTTCTCTTCCGACAAAATCCTCATCACTGCCGACAGTCCTGTTTCTTCCGGCGCAAGATATAAATCTGCCGGACCGCCCACACGAAACGTCGTGTGGCGATCCAGCGGTTCATTTATCTTAATCTGATTCTCATTTAATATCTGTTCCAGTTTCTTTAATAATTCTTTCACCCTATGCCTCTTCCAGAAACGCCTGATACCCCAGCAGGGCCTCATACAAATCCACTTTGCTGATAATCTCCCACGGAGCATGCATATTTAAAACGGCTACGCCGCTGTCAATCACCTGCATGCCGTAATTTGCCAGAATATACGCAATCGTTCCTCCGCCGCCCTGATCCACCTTGCCAAGCTCCGACGTCTGAAACGCAATCGTCCGGCTATCCAGTATATGGCGAATCTGCGCCATATATTCCGCATTCGCGTCATTGGAGCCGCTTTTTCCTCTGGAGCCGGTATACTTGTTAAATACAAGTCCCTTTCCAAAATATGCGGCGTTCCGTTTCTCCGTCACCTCCGGGTAATTGGGATCAAACGCCGCGCTGACGTCGGATGAGAGCATTTTGGAATTGCGCATCGCCCGACGCAGAGACAGCTCTGAAAATTTGCCTGAAAGCTGCAATAGCTCTGCTACGGTATCTTCAAAAAATCTGGAATGCATTCCGGTGGCGCCTACGCTTCCGACCTCTTCCTTATCCACCAAAAGACATACGCCCGTTCGCTCCGGGCTTTTCATATTCAAAAGAGCCTGAAACGACGGATATGCGCAAACCCTGTCGTCGTGTCCATATCCCATAATCATGCTGCGATCGAATCCATAATCCCTTGCTTCTCCCGCAGGAACAACTTCGATTTCCGCGGAAAGAAAGTCGTCTTCCTCCACGTCATAAGCATCCTTTAATATTCTGAGAATATTAGCCTTAACGGTATCTTTTGCACTTTCTTTCTCTGATTCTTTCTTCATTGGAATGCTGCCAATCAAAAGATCCAGCTTTTCTCCCTCAATCACTTTGGACGCCTTTTTCTCCATCTGATCGGAAGAGAGGTGGATCAAAAGATCACTGACGCCAAACACGGGATCTTCCGGCTTATCTCCAATGCTGACAGGAATAACGGAGCCGTCTTTTTTCGCAAACACGCCGTGAATAGCCAGAGGAAGCGTTACCCACTGGTATTTCTTGACCCCGCCGTAATAATGGGTATCAAGCATTGCCATCTGCGTATCTTCATACAAAGGAACCTGTTTTAAATCAAGCCTTGGAGAATCAATATGCGCTCCGAGGATGTTCATCCCCTGCTCCAAATCTTTCGTTCCTATCACAAAAAGCGCCATTGCCTTCCCCATACAGCCGGCATAAATTTTATCTCCGGCTTTGATTTGCGCTCCTTCTGCAATCAGACTGTTTAACTCTTTAAAACCGGCCCTCTTTGCCATTTCTTCAAACTTTTGCACGCACTCCCGCTCCGTCTTGCATTCTGAAATAAATTTCCGGTAATCTTCTGCAAAGTCCATGACTTTTCTTCTGTCTTCCCCCTCGGGGTATTTTTCCCATGCGTTTTTGTTTTCCATATTGATTGTTCTTCTTCCTTTTTTATTATTCTTCTTCGCTTTTCGCGAAATTCGCCTGCACGCGGCGGTAAAGTTCCTGCGCCGCATTATAGCCCATCTTCTTCTGGCGATGGTTTACCGCGGCTGCCTCGCAGATCACGGCAAGATTTCGGCCCGGACGAATCGGCAGGGAATGGCATACGACCTGATTGCCCAGAATTTCCGTATATTCTTCTTCTAATCCGAACCGATCGTACGTATTTTCCTTTTTCCAGTCCGAAAGCTTAATAACCAGATCAATGTTTTGTTTTTCTTTTACGCATTCCACGCCAAACAGCGTTTTTACGTCGATAATGCCGATTCCTCTCAGTTCAATAAAATATCTGGTAATATCCGGCGAAGTTCCAACCAGCGTACGCTCGTTGATTTTACGGATTTCCACTACGTCATCCGTAACGAGCCGGTGTCCTCTTTTGACCAGCTCCAGAGCAGCTTCGCTTTTTCCGATGCCGCTTTCTCCCATGATTAAAAGTCCCTCTCCGTACACGTCAACCAAAACCCCGTGAATCGTAATACAGGGCGCAAGCTCTTCCGTCAGAATATTAATCAGCTCAGCCATAAATTCCGACGTTGGCTGTTCCGTTCCAAGCACCGGTATCTGATTGCGGTGGGAAGCTTCCAGAAACATTTCATCCGGTTCAAAGCCGCGGCAAAAAATGACGCAGGGAATATCGAACGAAAGAAATGCATCGTAAATTTCTTTTTTTTCTGCTTCTGTTTTTTTCTGAAGATTGGCATATTCCACCATGCCGATAATCTCTACGCGGGACTGCTCAAAATGCTCGAAAAACCCGTTTAACTGCAGCGCCGGGCGGTTGACGTCAGAAATCTGGATTGTGTGTTCTTTTAAACTGATTTCATCCGTAAAATTTTTGAGGTTCATTTTTTTTGCAATTTTTGCTACGCTAACGCCTTCCATACATTCTTCTCCTTTTCTGCTTGTATTTGATAAATCTGAGTATATCATACTTCTTTTTTTTCATCAACAGAATGGAAATGATCAAACACTTCTTTTGCAGCCTGCATATTCATAGACGGCGTTTCCGCCAGCTCTAAAATGCTCGCCGTACGGATGGCGTCCAGAGAAGAAAAGCGCATCATTAAGGCTTTTCGCCTTGACGGCCCAATGCCCGGTATTTCATCGAGTACGGAACGCACCTGCCCTTTGCTTCTAAGCGATCTGTGGTATTCAATGGCAAATCTGTGAGCTTCGTCCTGAATCCGCGTAATCAACTGAAATCCCTCGCTGTTTCTGTCAATCGGAATCTCCGCATTATGATAGTATAACCCACGAGTCCTGTGATTATCATCTTTTACCATGCCGCAAACCGGAATATTTAATTTCAGCTCCTCCAAAACGCGCAGCGCAATGTTTACCTGTCCGCGCCCGCCGTCCATCATAATCAAATCCGGAAATTTCGTGAAGCTTCCATAGTCGTTGGATAAGCCTTTTTTCAAAAGCTCCTCCCGTTCTGCTATGCCGTGTTCGAAACGCCTGGTCAATACTTCATGCATGGAAGCGTAATCGTCCGGACCGGACACGCTCTTTAACCGGAACTTCCGGTAATCGCTGCGGCACGGCTTTCCTTTTTCATAAACTACCATAGAGCCTACCGACTGAAATCCGCTGATATTGGAAATATCAAAAGCCTCCACGCGCACAATTTTGGGCAGATCCAACAGACCGGCAATCTCTTTCATCGCCCCGATAGTCCGTCCCTCTTCCCGTTTGATTTTTTCTTTATCCTGGGACAGTACCATTCTGGCGTTTTTGGAAGCAAGCTCCACCAGTTTCTCTTTGATGCCTTTCTTTGGCGTTTTGACGTATATTTTCTGCCCGCGCTTCGCCGTCAGCCATTCTTCAATTACGTCTTTTTCCTCTATGGAAGACGGCAGCATCAAAAGCTTTGGAATAAACGGCGTTCCTGCGTAATACTGTTTCAGAAAAATCGTCAGAATCTGCTCTCTGCTGTCTTCCGAAGCAATTTTCATATAAAAATGCTCCCGTCCAATCAGCTTCCCGCCTCGAATAAAAAACACCTGAACAACTGCGTCTTCTCCGTCTTTTGCCAGCCCAATCACATCTCTGTCTTCGTCATTTGCATCCGTCATTTTCTGCTTTTGGGCAATCTGATTTACGCTGTTCCGCAAATCTCTGTATTCCGCGGCTTTTTCAAACTCAAGATTTTCGGCGGCGGACTCCATCTGCTCCTGGAGCTTTTGTAAAATGGGCTGATATTCTCCGTTTAAAAACCGGACGGCCTGTTCGATGCGTTCTCTGTACTCCTCTTTCGAAATACATGCCTGACAGGGCGCCGAACACTGCTTGATATGATAATTCAGACAGGGACGCTCTTTTCCAATATCTCTTGGCAGACGGCGGCTGCAGGTGCGGAATCCGTAAAGCTTGTTTAAAAGATCAATCGTATCCTTGACCGCTCCCGCGCTTGTATAGGGGCCAAAATATTTGGACTTGTCTTTTTTCATCAGACGCGCAAAAAGGACTCTTGGAAATTCTTCCCCCAGAGTCACTTTAATATAGGGATACGTCTTGTCGTCCCGCAGCATCGTATTGTATTTTGGCCTGTGTTCTTTAATCAGATTACACTCCAGAACAAGGGCTTCCATTTCAGAGTCTGTTACAATATATTCAAACCTTGCAATCTGCTTTACCATCCGCTCTTTCCGGATTCCCTCGTTATGGCTTGCCTGAAAATACTGATGTACCCGCTTTGTCAGTGAAACAGCCTTTCCAATATAAATAATGACATCTTCTTTGTCATGCATAATATAAACTCCCGGCTGATCCGGGAGTTTTTTTAATTCCTCTTCTAAATGAAACGTCATGATGGTTCTTCCTTATCGTCGTCTGCCGTTAAGTCAATGTGCTTCCCTTTTTCAGAAGACGCCGTCTCCTCTTCTTTTTCTTCCGGCTCCGGCAGTCCTTTGAGCTTGCGGAACATCTTCATAAATTCCTTGCCGGTGATTGTCTCATGTTCAAACAGATACCCGGAAATCTCATCCAAAACCTCTCTGTCTTTTGTCAAAAGCTCCACCGCTTTCGCATAGCAGGAATTGATAATTTTGAGAATTTCCCGATCTACCTGGGC
>CATOKN010000022.1 GCA_951800425.1 uncultured Lachnospiraceae bacterium | reverse complement strand
ATCGTATGCAATCCGGAAGATGATTTGACCGAATATATTTTTCACAGCATCCGGCAGATTTGCGCATATCTCGATATAAAGAAAACATTTTTGCGATCCTCGGAAATGGAAAAAGACAATCGGCTGAAAGCGCAGGATCGCATCATTGAAATATGTAAAAGGCTGGGCGCGGGGGAATATGTCAATCCCTGCGGAGGGAGGGCGCTGTATTGTCCAGAGGACTTTGCGCGTCATGGTATGAAGCTGTACTTTCTGGAAAGCAGGATGGAGCAAATTTTTTATCCTCAGTTTGAACCCGGATGGTTCGTTCCGTCGCTTTCCATTCTCGATATGCTGATGTTTAATCCGGCAGAAAAAATCAGGGAATTTTTGAACGCATACGATTTGAAAGATTAAGGAGGAGATCCAGATGAAAAATATCGTTGCTTTATACGGCGTTCCGCGCTCCGGAACATCCTGGCTGGGACAGATTTTAGACAGCTGTCCGGACGTGGCGTATCGTTACCAGCCGTTGTTTTCCTATCGATTTAAAAACAGGATTACGACGGAAGATACCAAAGAGGAGATGGAACGCTTTTTTCAGGAGCTGTATGAGGAGAAAGAGGATGCGTTTTTAAATCAGGCCGATAAAAGAGAAAGCGGAATGTATCCGGATTTTGAAAAAAAGTCTCTGTGTCCGTCTGTTCTGGCATATAAAGAAGTAAGGTATTTGTATACGATTCCATTGCTTTTGGAAAAGTTTTCGCGGGAAAGACTTAAAATAGTCGGCATTGTCCGAAATCCCTGCGACGTATTGGAATCTTGGATCAACGCGCCTTCCGAATATAAGCCCGAGTGGGATATTTTCAAAGAATGGAATTTTGCGGAAAGAAAAAATGAGTACCGCCCGGAAAATTATTATGGCTACTATAAATGGAAAGAATATATAAAAATGACCGCGGATATGCAGATAAAATATCCGGACGCGTTTTTCAGGGTGCGTTACGAAGATTTGGTTAAGGACGCGGAGGAATCGGCGGAAAAAATCTTTTCATTTTTAGAGATTCCGTTTGACGCGCAGACAAAGAATTTTATTCTGGAATCACAGAGCAGGACGGAGGAAAACGCTTACAGCGTATACCGGGAGAAGAGGAAAGACAGATTGCGGAAAGTATATCTTCCGGAAGAAATCAGAGAAAAAATTATCAAAGATTTAAAAGAGTTTGACGCGGCGGCAGAGCTGGGTTATCAATAGATGGGTCGGAGTATTGGAAATGGAGGAAGCGAATGTGTTGGAAAGAAAAGGAAAATTTGGACCGGGGGGGGGTAAAATTTATGTGACAAGAACGTCAATGCCGCCTTTTGAAGAGTATATGGAGATGATAAAGCCTTTGTGGGACAGTCATTTCCTGACGAATATGGGAACGTATCACAGGCGTTTGGAGAAAGAGCTGGAAGCGTACCTGGAAGTTTCTAAGGCGTCGTTGATGGTAAACGGGCATACGGCTTTGGAGCTTGCCCTGCAGTCTTTTGATTTTCCAAAGGGAGGCGAGGTAATTACAACTCCCTATACGTTTATTTCTACTACGCACGCCATTGTACGCAATGGTCTGACGCCTGTTTTTTGCGATATAAAAGACGACTTTACTTTAGACGAAGAGAAGATAGAGGATTTGGTTACCGAAAAAACGGTGGCGATTTTGCCGGTGCATGTGTATGGAAACATTTGCAATGTTGAAAGGATTGAAGAAATTGCATATAAATTTGGCCTGAAGGTGATATATGACGCGGCGCATGCGTTTGGAGAGAAGTATCAGGGGCATGGCGTGGGGCGTTTTGGAGATTTATCGGTCTTTAGCTTTCACGCCACGAAAGTGTACAGCACGGTAGAGGGCGGGTGCGTCTGCTGCCGGAACCAAAATCAATACGACGTTTTGTATAATCTGAGAAACTTTGGCATTCGTTCGGAAGAGCTGGTGGTTTCCGTTGGCTCCAATGCGAAAATGAATGAATTTCAGGCGGCCATGGGCCTGTGCAATTTAAAGCATATTGACGGGTGCATGGAAGAGAGAAAAGAGGTAATGGAAGCATACTATGAATATCTGGAGGGCTGTTCCGGTATCCGGATGAATCATTACCACAGCGACGTCAAGCCTAATTATGCGTATTTTCCCGTGCTTTTTGACAGCAGAGAAGTCAGAGACGGCATATATGCCATGCTCAGGGAACATGATATTTTTCCCAGAAAATATTTTTATCCGATTACAGCAGACGCGGCATGCTTTCGAAATAAATACCGGGGAGTTTCCCTGGAAAAGGCGCGCGACTTTTCCAATCGGATTTTGGTTTTACCGCTGTATGACGAGCTTGCGAAAGAGGACGTCAGATACATATGCCGCTTGATTCTAAACAAGGGGCATAACACAGGAAAATAGAATGAGGTGAGTAGGAATGAACGGTAGAAGTGCAAAAGATTTTTTGCTTGCGGTAAGTAAGATGATGAAAGAAATCGGTGAGCATGGGAAATATAGCGAAGATACGCGGCAATGCATAATAGAGACGTATGCCCAGATGTCAGAGTCAGAGCAAATCAGCAGTCTGAAATTGATCTGCGGGGCCGCATCGGAAACCTATAGCATAGGAATTTCTATGATGGCAGAATTGCTGCGAGTAATCAAGGATCTGAAAATTATAGAGTGTATTACAGGTATTTTGACGGAGCTTTCGTATCCGCTATGGGAAAGAATCAATGATACGCTTCTGTTACGTTCTTATTTGTTTACTTATTCTGATTTTGAAGGGTATCAGACATATCGAAATATGAACCTGATTTATAAAACGCATTTAGATGAAATCTGGGCAAGGGGAAGATTTTTGTATGATTATATTCCGCATAAGAAGCGCAATAAAAAAATTGTAATTATCTTATCGCAGATGCTTGGCGTTATTCATTCGCCTACGAATTGGACGAAAGTGATTGCGGATAGTTATGGAAAGCTTTCGTATGACGTCGAGTGTTTTGTTTGTCATATAAAAGGTACGGAAAGCTGTTGGGACTGGAAGAACGTCCAATATTTTAATAACTTTATGGACGTTACGGGGCAATTTCAACGCATGCTGGGCGACGTAAAAATCAACGGGTACAATTTTACGTTGAATGCTTCAGATTATATTGAGCAGCTGGAGAAAGCAGTCAAAATGATCTGGGATAGAAAGCCGGAATATGTTCTGGAAATTGGAGAGGCGACAATTCTGGCAGGACTGTGCGCTTCATTTACTACGGTCGTAACGATGGGATGCACCAAAAATATGCCGGTTACAAATGCGCCGTTGATTGCCCTGCAAAAGGATTACAGCAAAGAAGAGCTTAAGATGTGGAACGAGCAATTAGGCGACGCGCAGAAAATGACAGAAGTAAAGATGTTTTTCCGGGACGCAAAAGGACAGGATAATTATAAGAAAGCAGACTTTGGCATATCAGAGGAAGATTTTGTAATTATAATTGCCGGAAACAGATTGGATGAAGAAGTAACGAAAGAATTTCTGGAAATTGTTTACCGGATTCTGGATCTGGAAGCATGCTTTAAAGTGGCGGTAATTGGAGTTTGTCCCGATTTGGAAGCGAGAGTGCTGAACGGCGGGCGGGAAGCCCGGTTCTTTTTTCTGGGAGGACAGAAGAAATTTCGCGAGACGATTGCGATGGGAGACGTGTTTTTAAATCCGCCCCGTATTGGAGGAGGTTCCGGAGGGATGTTTTCCATTTTGGAAGAGGTTCCGGTGATTACGCTGGATCACTGCGATGTGGAATCCATTGCCGGTGCAGATTTTGTATGCAACAGCATAGAAGAAATGGCTCCTCTGGCGCATCGGTATTATGCCGACGCGGAATTTATGAACAGACAGAAGGAAAATTGCAGGAAGGCGGCCCTGAGACATACGGGCATAGACAACAAACAAAGCCTTCGAAAGCTCTCGGAAGACGTCAGAGCATATGCGAAAGAAGTGGAACGATAATAACAGACTGGTCAGGAGGGAATGGCTTTGGAACGAATTGCAATCATAACTGCCAGAGGCGGGAGCAAGAGAATACCGAAAAAAAATATCAAGGAATTTTGCGGTAAGCCAATTATCGCGTATTCGATAGAGGCTGCAAAAAAAAGCGGGCTGTTTTCGGAGGTCATGGTATCTACGGACAGTGAAGAAATTGCTGAAATTGCAAAAAAATACGGCGCGTCCGTTCCTTTTCTGCGAAGCGCGGAAACGTCCGATGATTACGCGACGACATCCGATGTGATTATGGAAGTAGTCAGCCGGTATCGCGAGGCAGGAAAAAATTTTGATTATATCTGCTGTATTTACCCTACGGCTCCTTTTATTACGGCAAAGAAGCTGCAGGAAGCAATGCGGCTTATGGAACGGGAGCATCCCGTTTTGGTCATGCCTGTGGTTGCCTTTTCCTATCCACCGCAGCGATGCTTTCTTGCGGAGGAAAACGGAAGGATTGCGTATAAGTACAAAGAATATATGCGCGCCCGTTCTCAGGATTTGGAAACGTGGTACCACGATGCGGGACAGTTTTATATTTATGATACCGGGCAATATCTTCGTTTGAACGGAGCGGTGTCCGAAAATATTATGCCTGTTTTTGTATCGGAGCTTCAGGTGCAGGACATTGATAACGAGGACGACTGGAAAATTGCGGAATTAAAATACCGCCTGATGAAAGAGGAGGAGTAACCATGCGGATACCCTATGGAAGACAAAGCATTGATGAATCGGATATTCAGGCAGTCGTGGACGTGTTAAGAAGCGACTACCTTACGACGGGACCTGGCGTTTTAGAGTTTGAACGCGCAGTCTGCGCCTATACGGGCGCGAAGTATGCCGTAGCCATTTCCAACGGTACGGCGGCTTTGCATGCCGCATGTTTTGCGGCTGGAATCGGTCCGGGCGACGAAGTGATTTTGCCGCCGCTTACCTTTGCCGCTTCGGCAAACTGCGTGCTTTACTGCGGCGGTACGCCGGTCTTTGCGGATGTAGACGAAAAGACGTATAATATGGATCCGGAAGAGATCGAAAGAAAAATTACGGAGAAGACGAAAGCGATTATCGCCGTACATCTGGCGGGCCATCCCTGCGATATGGATCGCATCCTTGCGATTGCAAGAAAGCATCGCCTGCTTGTGATTGAAGACGCGGCGCATGCGCTTGGCGCGAAGTACAACGGGAAAAAAATAGGCGTAATTTCCGATATGACGACGTTTAGCTTTCATCCGGTAAAGCCGATTACGACCGGAGAGGGCGGCATGATTGTTACAGACAATGAGAAATTTTATCAGTCGCTGTGCCTGTTTCGGAGCCATGGGATTACCAGGGACGCGTCGCTTATGAAAAAAAACGACGGCCCGTGGTTTTATCAGCAGCTTAATCTTGGGTATAATTACCGGATTACGGATATTCAGTGCGCGCTTGGCGTAAGCCAGATGAAAAAGCTGGATGATTTTATCGGCCGCAGAAAGGAAATTGCAGAGCGGTATGACAAAGCGTTTGCAGACTGTAACAATATCGTCGTGCCATACCGGCTTCCTGAGACGGAAAGCGGCTGGCATTTGTATATTATTCAGGTGAAAAACTGCGACAGAAGAGAGGTGTTTGAAAAACTTCAGGCAGATGGAATCGGCGTAAACGTGCATTATATTCCGGTATATTTTCACCCTTATTATCAGGAGCATGGGTATCAGAACGTACATTGTCCGAAAGCAGAGGAAATTTATTCTCATATTATCAGTCTTCCGTTATATCCCGGATTAACGGAAAAAGATCAGGAATATGTGATTCAAAAAGTAAAGGAGCATACGCATGAATCTGTATGAAAAAATGAAAAACGGCACGTATATCATAGCCGAAATGTCGGCCAACCATGCCGGAAAAATAGAAAACGCTTATCAGATTATTGAAGAAGCCGCAAAGGCGGGGGCGGACTGCGTAAAAATCCAGACGTATACGGCGGATACGCTTACGATTGACTGCGACCGGGAAGAATACAGGATCAAAGGCGGTCTTTGGGACGGGTATAATTATTACCGTCTCTACAGGGAAGCATATACGCCGTGGGAATGGCAGAGCGCGTTAAAAGAAAAATGCAAAGAAGCGGGCGTTGATTTTTTATCTACGCCATTTGACAAAACAGCGGTAGATTTTCTGGAGGGGATTGGGACCGAGTTTTATAAAATAGCTTCGTTTGAACTGGTGGATATTCCGCTGATTGAGTATACGGCCGGCATGGGAAAGCCGATGATCCTTTCCTGCGGCATGGGAAGCACAGAAGAGATAGAAGAAGCGTTAGCCGCATGCAAAAGGCAGCGGAACGAACAGATTGTACTGCTTAAGTGCTGCAGCCAGTATCCGGCCAGGTATGAAGACATGAATTTATCCGTAATACCGGATATGAAAAAGCGGTTTGGCGTTCCCGTTGGGTTATCCGATCATTCCATGGGTTCTCTTGCTCCCGTTGCGGCAGTGGCGCTTGGAGCCAAAGTCATTGAAAAGCATGTCTGTCTGAGCCGTAAAATTGAAAATCCGGACGCCGGATTTTCGATGGAAATGGAAGAATTTGCAAAGATGACAGAGGATGTCAGAAACGCCGAAAAGCTTTTGGGACAGGCGTCTTATGAACTGACAAAGCAGGAGAGAAGCGGGCTGGCCATGCGGCGTTCCCTGGCGGCGGTAAAACCGATTGCGGCGGGAGAGTTATTTACTCCGGAAAATGTAAAAAGTATTCGTCCGGCAATTGGGATAAAGCCGAAATATTATGATGCGCTCCTTGGAAAGCGGGCGAAAAAATCATATGAATTTGGCGAGCCGATTGTGATGTCGGAGTTGGAAGGGAGTATGAGATGAATACTTATTTACGGATGGCAGAAGAGACAGATATGATGTTATTATTTGAATGGGCAAATGAAATGTCCGTGCGTCAAAATTCATTTACCCAAAATGAGATTTCTTATGAGGAACATAAAAAATGGTTTCAGGCTTTACAGCAGGATCCAAAACGGCGGCAGTATATTTATATGCTCGGAGATGAAGCGATTGGTCAGGCGCGCATGGAACTGGATAGAGAAACGGCAAGGATTAGCTACAGCATACGAAAGGACAGACGCGGGATGGGATTCGGCACGCTTCTTTTGCGGGAAGCGTGCGTAAAGGCGAAGCAGGATTTTCCCAATATCAGGACGTTTGTTGGAGAAGTAAAGCCGGATAATAAGGCGTCTCAAAGGGCTTTTTTCAGCGTGGGGTTTCAGGAGAGGAAATATACGTATGAAGCGTCGGCGGATCAATTTGATTCAAATTATGTGGGGGGGGGTAATTTTTTTAACCAATAATAAGAACGCGCATCCATTGTTTGAATGGATAAGAGGAAGATGTAAGGCGGAGCTTTATAGCGGCAGAATTCAATTGGATCAGATAAGGGAAAAAAAGCCGGATTTGATTATCAGTTATAATTACAAATATATCATAAGCGATGAAGTAATAGAATTCATGAAAGGAAGCATCATTAACCTCCATATATCGTTTTTGCCGTGGAATCGCGGTTCCAATCCGAATCTGTGGAGCTTCATCGACGATACGCCAAAAGGCGTTACCATTCACAAGATTAGTTCCGGTCTGGATAAAGGACCCGTTTTATACCAGCAGGAGTGTGTGTTTGAGGAGGGAAAAGAGACGTTTGAATCTTCCTATCAAAAACTAAACGACGCAATTGTAAAATTATTCAAAAAAAACTGGGCGGACATAAGGAATGGAACGTATCCCCTAAAAGCTCAGGCCGGAAAAGGCAGCTATCATAACCAGAAAGATTTGGAAGCTTTGAAGCAAAAATGTCCTTTTCAATGGTCTGACAATATTGAAGATTACAGGAAAAGATATGCATCTGTTTTATAAGAAGGTTAGAGTATGCTGTATATAAGAACCGATATGAATCGGATAATCGCCACAGGTCATATGATGCGCTGCCTTTCCATTGCGGATGCGGCGAAAATGCGGGGAGAAGATACGACGTTTCTTCTGGCGGATGATCAGGCGGCGGATTTATTAACAAAAAGAGGATACCGGTATAAAATCCTCCATACCAAATGGAATGAAATGGAAGCGGAGCTGCCGGTTTTGCTGCAGTACATCAAAGAATGGTCCATTCGTGCCATTTTGATTGACAGCTACCAGGTGACGCAGGAGTATCTGAAACGTCTTTCGGAAGCGGTAAAAACTTTTTATATCGATGATTTAAATGCGTTTGTCTATCCGGTAAGCGGATTGATTTGTTATGCGAGTTACTGGGAAAAATTTCATTATCCCGCAAGATATAAAAATACAAAATTGTATCTGGGCCTGCAATACGCGCCTTTGCGGAAAGAGTTCTGCGGCTGCAAAAAGAAACTCATAAAGCCTTTGGTTAAAAATCTTTTGCTTATGTCCGGCGGTTCCGATCCGTATGATATACTTTCCAAAGTTTTAAAAAAACTGGAGAAAAGCGCATTTGAAACAATTCAGGTAATTTGCGGCGTTTACAATACAAAATATGATGCTTTGCGAAAGACGTACCAATCCCATAAAAACATCTGTATACAAAAAGCCACGGATCATGTTGACGTCTGCATGAAACAGGCGGATTTGGCGATTTCTGCCGGAGGAACGACTTTATATGAATTATGCGCCGTTGGAACGCCCACAATTTCTTATTCTTTTGCGGACAATCAATTGGATAATGTAAAAACATTTCAAAGGCAGGGAATGATTGATTATGCGGGCGACGCGAGATGGGATGACGTGGCTTCTCGTATAGTGCGGCTTGTGGAAGCGCAGACAGTTGATGCAAAGATGAGAGCGAAAAGGTCTGAAAACATGCAGAAATTAGTAGATGGAAAAGGAGCCGGCAGGATTGCGGGACAATTGATGAATTGTTTGATGGAGGATGTGGAAAATTGATGGACTCAAAGCAGGAAATCAGGGATGCGTTGGCATCGGGAAAACAAACAGATGTTTGTTTGCTGCGGGAAATGATAGAAAATTATGAGGAAAAGAATCCCTATGATTTAGAGTTGTATGTAATGAAAATAAAGTATTGTCTGCTTGGGAAAGATCCGGAAAGAGCTTACAGACTGGCAAGGGAGGCAGTAAGAAAGAATCCTTATCATTACGATGTCAATCTGTGTATGAGAGACGTATGCGAAAGGATGGGAGAATATGACAAAGCTTTAAAGTATGATATTATTGCCGAAATGCTGAAAGCCCGGTTTCGTATTGTTACCGAGCAGGAAAGCAGACGCAATGAGCTGGAAGAAAAACTGGAACAGGAAGGGGAAGCTCTGAGGCTGTATGGGACAAAAGAGCAAAAGGAACAATACCGCCAGAAAGTAAATCGTCTGATTGCGCAAATGAAAACTGTTTTCGGATTTAAAAATTTTTATGGAAATTTTGGGAATACCGTAATCGGAAAATTTTTTGAAGATCCGTATGGAAACAGAAAATACGGAGCAAGATATAACGATATATATATACCGCAGATATATGAACGGTATCATTTGGCGGAAGATTCGATACTATGCAAATCAGAGTACAGAGAAGTTTCCTGTCAAAAAGAATATACCGTGGGAGAGGAATGCGAATATCTGCTTCCGGTACTGTCCGAGAAAGAAAATGCGGGATATACCTTTGCAACAAAAGATGGAAAAAGATTTTTTTGTAAAAATAAGGAAAAATACCACTTCAATTACTACCGGCTTTTGCCGGGAACAAAGCTTGTATCCGATCAGATGCTGTACATTGGAAATCCGATTGCGCTCACGCAGGATCCGGAAAAGAAGAAACTGGTTTTAAATATCTTTTTGGATGGGTTCTCGCAAAAAGTAGTGGAAGAAGAGGGACTTGAGAATCTGATGCCGTATACGAATCAGTTTTTTTCAAAAGGAATTCATTGCGGCAACGCATATACGGCCGGCGAATGGACACTGCCCTCCATTGCTTCTTATGTTTCCGGACTGACTGCTTCGCATCATCATTTGATCCATGATGGTCTGACGTATTATCTTCCGGAAGATGTTACGGTTTTGCAGGAATATTTTAAAGAGGCGGGGTATCAGACGGCTAAAATAGACGGGGACTGGCGATCGAATCAGGTCTATGGGTATGGCCGTGGAATGGATCGTATCCTATATCAGAACCAGCATTTGGGAATGCGGGCAGATCGGGTGGTTGCGGATGTGATAGACCATATGGATCTGATGATGGAGACGAATCAGTTTATATGGATGTGTATTGGAGATTTGCACGACGTTGCGGACGGATTTGAGTTAAGAGCATCGGTACAGGCGTCTGTTCCGCTTTCGATGCGAAAAGAAGAGGGACAGGGAGAAACTTCTGTTAAGCAGGATTACAGTCTGAATAAGCGCATGGCATACGTCAGGCAGATGAAATATGTGGATCGGCATCTTAATTTATTGTATCAGCATATCGAGAGAAATTACCAGGATCAGGATATTATCGTATCTTTATTTGGCGATCACGGACAGGGCTATCTTGTGGGAAAAGAGGAGCATTTTTTGGCAGAAGGACGCAGTAAAGTGGGAATGCTGTTTCGGGGAGGGTTCGAAAAAAAGAGCGTTTGCAATGAACTGATTTCTACCTGTGATTATGTTTCTATTATGTGCCGGCTGGCTGGAATTCCCATGAAAGAGGAAGAGACAGATGGAAATCTTCCTGTATTTTTTGGAGGTCAGACAGAGAGGGAATACGTCATGACGGAGAGCATTCATCCTGGCGACCCGTACAGGGCCGCAGTTGTTTCCAAAGACGGCGCGTTTTATTTTACGTCGGAAGGATTGGTGGATTATGACGGGAGAGTAGCTCTGGGAAGCTACAGATATTTTATGTATAATTCCCGTCATGAAGCATGTGAAGAACAGAGTACGCTGGAAAAATATCGGAACATTGTTTTAAAACATGTCAGAGAAATTTTGATTTATGGAGACGAAAGCGGTACATAATTATTTTAAATCTGTATCAGCGCTGTTTGACAACCCTCTTTTTCTGTGTTAATCTGAATACGTCAAATAAACAGAATCTTCAGGGCAGGGTGACTTTGCAGTACAATAAGACATGCAAAGAATTCCCTACCGGTGGTAAAGCCCACGAGCCGCAAGGCATGATTCGGTGTAATTCCGAAGCCGACAGTAAAGTCTGGATGAAAGAAGATACCAAGCCATTTTTGTATGGGTGCGATCGCATATCTGGCTCTGAAGCAGGTGTTTTGTTTCAGAGCTTTTTTATGTTCAAATATATGCAAATGCGGAAAGGAAATTTTCAATGAATCCTACAGATTACATGAAGCTGGCAATTGAAGAAGCAAAAAAGGGCGAAGGATTTACCAACCCAAATCCCATGGTAGGAGCCGTAATCGTAAAAAATGGAACGATCCTGAACAAGGATTATCATCATCGCTGCGGGGAATTTCATGCGGAGCGAAATGCGATTTTAAATTGCCGTAAGAATCCGGACGGAGCGGAACTGTATGTGACGCTGGAGCCTTGCTGCCATTTTGGGAAAACGCCGCCGTGTACGGAGATTATTTTAGAGAGCGGCATAAAAAAAGTCTATATTGGTTCTATGGATCCAAATCCGCTGGTCGCAGGGCAGGGCGCAAATTTGCTCAGGCAGCACGGATTAGAGGTCGTGACCGGAATTTGC
Source organism: uncultured Lachnospiraceae bacterium (assembly GCA_951800425.1). Taxonomy (GTDB): domain Bacteria; phylum Bacillota; class Clostridia; order Lachnospirales; family Lachnospiraceae; genus Roseburia_B. Next base: position 645 of record CATOKN010000022.1, on the reverse strand, counting down.
GAGCGGGAATGCAGGGAGTTAAACCGGGTGTTTTTCCATTTTATTCAGCACAAAACGCCTTACGTCGTGATGAAATACGCCATGACGGCGGATGGAAAAATTGCGACGCGAACGGGAGCTTCCAAATGGATTACCGGAGAAGCCGCCCGGGAGCGGGTGCAGATGAGCCGTCACAAATATATGGGAATTATGGTTGGAGTCGGTACGATTCTTGCCGACAACCCAAGTCTGACCTGCCGTCTGGAGGGCAGACGATCGCCGGTTCGGATTATCTGCGATACCAATTTACGGACGCCGCTTACGGCAGAGGTCGTAAAAACAGCGGATCAGGTTCCGACGATTCTTGCGACGGCTTTGGACGACGAAAAAAAAGCCGAACCGTATCAGAAGCTGGGATGCAGGATTTTGACGGTTCCCTTAGACGGAGAGCATTTGGATTTAAAAATCCTGATGCAGAAGCTGGGTGCGCTTGGCATCGACGGCATACTGCTGGAGGGAGGCGCGGAGTTAAATTACAGCGCGTTAAAAAGCGGTATCGTGCATGCGGTCGAGATGTATGTGGCGCCCAAAATGTTTGGCGGAGTCCATGCAAAAACGCCTGTGGAAGGCATGGGCGTATCGCTGCCCAAGGAGGCGTTTTTTCTC
>CATOKN010000021.1 GCA_951800425.1 uncultured Lachnospiraceae bacterium | reverse complement strand
CCGCTATCATGCGCTCTACCGTCTGCTGCCAGCGGACGCCTGACGCGACCTGTTTTGTCAGAAGCGGCTTTACGTCTTTTGCCTTTGTGACGTAATCCGCCGTTACGTTTGCCACATACGAAATGAAATTTTCTGCAATTTCAATCTCCGCTAACGCCTCGCCAAGCTGCGTCCCGGCTTTTAAAAGCATCGGCGAATGGAACGGCCCGCTTACGTTTAGCGGAACAACGCGCTTTGCCCCGGCTTCTTTTAAAGCCGAAGACGCCGCGTCTACCGCGCCTTTTTCTCCCGTAATGACAATCTGTCCGGGACAATTGTAGTTGGCAATGGAGACAATTCCCTCTGTCTCTTCACAGATTTTTTCAATGGAGGAAGCGTCTAATCCCAGCACGGCGCTCATTGCGCCGCCAAAGGGAACGGCATTCTGCATATAGATGCCCCTTTTGCGGATAATGGAAAACGCGTCTTTCATGCGCATAACGCCGGAAGCAATCAACGCCCCGTATTCTCCAAGGCTTAAGCCGGCCGTCAGATCCGGCGTATATCCTTTTTCTTTTAAAGCCGCATAAATTGCCGCTTCTGTCGCAAGCATGGCAATCTGCGTATATTCGGTAATGTGAATCTGTTCATTTTCTTCAAAACAAAGCTTTGCAACGTCCAGTCCGGACGCTTCTGACGCCATCTCATAAACTTCTCTGCACGCGCCGATTGCGTCGTAAAATTCTTTTCCCATTCCCACATACTGGGAACCCTGTCCCGGGAACATAAATACCAGTTTGCCCATTCCGTTTTCCTCTCTTATGAAAATTTTCTGTTCAGAAGCGTTTCCGCTTCCTGCATCATTTCTTCTATCATTTCTTTACAGGTCTGTTCCTTTTTGACCATGCCGGCAATCTGCCCCGCCATCAGGCTTCCGTTTATGACGTCGCCCTCCATAACGGCTTTTCGCAGAGAGCCAAGCGTCAGAACTTCAAGCTCCTCTAAGCTCACGCCGTTTGCTTCCATTTTCAGATATTCTCTCGTCATTTTATTGCGAAGCACACGGATTGGATGCCCGGTGCTTCTTCCGGTCACTTCGGAGTCGATGTCTTTTGCCTTTATAATACGTTCTTTATACTTCTCATGCACGATGGATTCTTTCGCGACAATAAAGCGCGTTCCCATCTGCACGCCCGACGCCCCAAGCATCATGGCCGCCGCAATGCCTCTTCCGTCGCCGATTCCTCCGGCTGCAATTACCGGAATCCGGACGGCGTCCGCAACCTGGGGAACGAGTGTCATCGTCGTCGCGGAACCGATGTGTCCGCCGGATTCCGTTCCCTCCGCCACAACGGCGTCCGCTCCGGCGCGCTCCATCATCTTCGCCATGGCTACGCTGGCCACAACGGGAATTACCCTGATGCCGGCTTTTTTCCACATTTCCATATATGCCGCCGGATTTCCGGCCCCTGTCGTCACTGCCGCCACGCCCTCTTCCACAACGACTTTCGCCACTTCGGAAGCGTTGGGATTCATCAGCATGACGTTTACGCCAAACGGCCGGTCTGTCAGTTCTTTTACTTTTCGAATCTGCTCCCGCACGATTTCAGGCGGCGCGCTGGCCGCTCCAATCAAACCAAATCCTCCGGCCATTGATACGGCTGCCGCAAGGTGATATTCCGCAACCCACGCCATGCCGCCCTGTATTACCGGATATTGGATTCCAAGCAATTCCGTAATTTCGGTTTTCATCTTAAACTTCCACACCTTTTGCTTTCAAATATTCCATAACGTCGTTTACCGTTGCAATTTTCTCCAAATCCTCAGACGGAATTTCCACTTCGTATTCCTCTTCCAGACTCATCACAAGCTCAAACAAATCCAAAGAATCCGCTCCGAGATCGTCTTTGAAATTACTTTCCGCTTTTACTTCATCCTCGCCGATTCCAAGCTGCTCCGCAATGATTTCTTTTAATTTTTCCAACATATGAATTCTCCTTTTGAATTTTCGTTTTTAGTTTGATTGTCAAATAGTTTGATAGTCAAATTATTTGATGGGCAAAGTATATTACAAATGGGAAGATTTGTCAATTGGGTTTTTTGTATTTTTTCTATAGAAAAGCACACGATTACGATACCTGCATAAATTCCATTGACTTTTTCACCACAAAGAATATAATAACATTATAAACACATGCAAAACAAATACAATATGATTCAAGGAGGGGTTTCTATGGCAGAACAAGTTTTGATTCAATTCCGGGCAGATAAAGCCTTAAAGCAGGAAGTTGCAGAAATATATGAAAGACTCGGAATGGATTTACCCACTGCGTTTCGTATGTTTATGGCGAAAAGCAAATTAGTCAAAGGTCTTCCATTTGAAGCAATGCTTCCGGAGAATACAATCACAAGAACAGAGGCCAAAAATGCCTTTCATGAATTACGGAAACAGGCGTCTGATGTTCCGGAACTGTCACCAGAGGAAATAAACGCCGAAATTTTAGCGGTAAGAACAGAAAGAAAAGGAAAATGACAATGGAATTTTATGCGGTAATTGATACAAATGTATTGCTTTCGGCATTGCTCTCAAAAAAAGAGGATGCCGCTACAGTCAAAGTTCTGGACGCCGTTTTTGACGGAACGATTATCCCGCTGTATCATCCGTCGATTTTGGCTGAATATAACGACGTGCTTCACAGAGAAAAATTTCATTTACAGGAATGCATGATTCGAAAAGTGATCGAAGCAATCAGGCAGTTTGGCGTAGAAATATTTCCACAGCCTACCGGCGCCGTACGGATTGATATGGACGACCTGATATTCTATGAAGTAGCCATGGAAAAAAGGGATGACGATGCATATTTGGTTACCGGCAATCAAAAGCACTATCCATTCAGAGATTTCATTGTGACTCCTGCGGAAATGATAGCAATTATTCAGGCGGCAGGAACGATTTAACTGACAGAAAACAAAAGACGGCTTCTCTCCCTCCCTTGCCAAAGCCATGCGCATAAAAATCAAAAAAACGCGACATACTAACAAAAACACAACAAGGAGGCCCTTATGGAAGATCCAAGAAAATGCGCAGACTCCAACTGCCACAGGCAGCATTCCGACATTCACAAAAAAAAGGAAGCCCCGCCGTCTGCGGACGCGCTCAGGCAGCAAAGTCTGTACAATAAAGCAGATAAGCCCATTCCGGACAACAGCCCATTTTTTGAGGGAAGAAGCAATCCCTTGAGCAGCAAAGGAAACTGACCCATTGACGTTTCGAAAGAAACGGAAAAATCCGGCCCCGCGCCAGAAACGCGCGATATGGGCCGGATTTTCGTATGCCGCGCCATCAGGAGGATACGGCCATATCCTTAATGTGCAGCAAGGCTTTTCTGACCGGAGGAAGATTCACAATCAAAACGGTAAGAACCGCCTCCGCGCCCAGGTAAGACGCGTTATACAAAAAGGAATATACCGGCGCGCTTATGCCATAACCGGCCGCATATGTACCAAAGAAAATCCATCCGGACAAAAATGAAAAAAAGCATCTGCCGGCCACGCCGACCAAATACCCTGTCGTAAGACCGCCTTTTTTGTTCCGGAAAAACCCGGAAAGCCCAAGCGCGCCAAACGCAAGCGGGTAATCGACCAACACCTGCGGAATGGAAAATACATACGGCTCGATGATAAACTGCAAGACGCCGTACGCAACGCCCGCCGCTATGCCCGTCGCAGGGCCGTACCAGTAGCCGATCAGGACTACAAACAGCATGCTAAGCAGCGTAACGGAGCCTCCCATCGGCATTTCAAAAAGCTTAATCAGCGAAGCCGCCATGGCAAGGGCAATTGCCGCCGCCGCGTAAACCAACTGTTTCGTAGAAGTCTTTCTCATAAAATCCTCTTTTCTATTTCATCAATGACAATCTGTATTGCCTGAAGTCTTGCGTAATATTTGTTGTTGGACTGAATGATAAACCACGGCGCATTTTCCGTCGAAGTCTTTGCAATCATCTCGTCAACGGCCGCTTCATATGCGTCCCACTTCTTTCGGTTTCTCCAGTCCTCATCGGTAATCTTCCATTGCTTTTCGGGCGTATTCTGCCGCTCGGTAAAGCGGGCAAGCTGCGTGTCCTGATCGATGTGGACCCAGAATTTGATGACAATCGCGCCCCAATCGGTCAGTTCTTTTTCAAATTCGTTGATTTCATTGTACGCGCGCTTCCAGTCATTTTCCGAGCAAAATCCCTCAATCCGCTCCACCATGACTCTGCCGTACCAGGTACGGTCAAAAATGGCGATATGGCCGTCTTTTGGCAGCCTGTGGTAAAAACGCCACAGATAATGCCTTGCTTTTTCATGCGGCTCCGGCGATGCAATGGGATGCACCTCAAATCCTCTGGGATCTAACGCGCTTGTCAGACGTTTGATGTTGCCGCCTTTTCCGGCGGCGTCCCAGCCCTCATAGGCAATGACAATCGGAATCCGCTTCCGGTAAATTTTATTGTGCAGCTTTTTGAGACGTTTTTGCAGCTCTTTTAACCGAACCTCGTATTCTGCTTTTGTCATTTGCTGATTTAAAGGCACTTCAGACAGCTCCGGCATCTTTAACAGCGGATAATCCTTATGCAGAATTTCAGGCAGGATTCTTTTGTTTTCGATTGCCTGACTGATCTGGTTGGTCAGAAGATGCAGCGTCTGCAGCAAAGCCTGTTTTTTATCGACGGCGTCTATGACGTTCCACGGAACGTATCCGGTATTGGTCGCTTCTAAGATTCTGTCATAAATCTTTTCATATTTTTTGCGCTTTTTATTTTGTAGAATATCTTTGTCAGCCACGCGCCATTCGGTGTCTTTCTTTTCTTTCAGCTTCAAAAGGCGCTGCTTTTGTTCCTGTTTGGGAATATGCAAAAATAGTTTTACGACAAGATAGCCGTTGTCCTTTAACTGCCGCTCAAACGTGCCGATTTGCCGCAGCCTTTTTTCCAGCTCCTCTTCTCCAATCCAATCGCACATCCAGTCCTCCGCCGTCTCGTCCAGCCATCCGGAATTTAAAAATACGAATTTTCCGGCCTCCGGGATTGTCTCCATATAACGCCACAAAAAAGGCTTTCTTGCTTCGTTTTCATTTGGCGGCCCCATATGAATTACATGAAAAAACCTTGGATCCAGATCTTTGATTAAATTTCCAATCAGCGTACCTTTTCCGGCGGCTCCCCAGCCCTCTGTCAAAACGTACACCGGAAGCTTATGCTCTTTGAGCGTCTGCTGCTGTCTGACCAGAATTTCCCGTTTTTCTTTGACCAGCGCCCGGATCTCGTCTTCGGGTATCTGGTACTTTCGAATTTCATAATTTTTAAGCATGAACCCCTCCCCTTTCTTTTCTATTACATGGCTTCTCCCAGGACATGCGCGCCGTCGCCGGCCTGGCCATAATCAGTCTGATTGGTAAAAATGGCTGTTCCCTCATATCCTTCCAGTGAAAAAAGCGTCGTTCCCTCTTCCACATCCTGATACCTGTCTCCTTTCCAGGTCAAAAGCACATACGTCTGTCCGGTAGAAGTCATTTCTCCATTTTCTCCGGTAGTTTCGTCCAGTCCTGCCGTCCGCTGGAGAGAAGTCTCTTCGCCGTCCACCGTCCGTCCCGCATTGCCCGCGTTCACATCTTTGGCGTCGGCCATATCGTCCGCGGCAGTTCTGCTGACCGGCAAAATCAAATCCCGGTACCCCTCCGTCATATGATTGCTGATGTACACCGGCATGCCTGTCTGTTGAAACACCTGCCTGACAGAGCCTTTCGAAAGCAGCTCTTTGTCTGCTTCATCCAGCCAGAGAAGAGCCGTTTTGCCGTCTCCCTCCTCTTTCGCTCCCGAAACAAACGTAAGTATTTCATTCTTTCCGTCTCCGTTCAAATCGACGTAATTATAATGATACCGCACACTGGCGTACGCATCTTCTGACAACTCAAAATAATCTCCAATTGCTTTCTCCAGCTCCTGATGCGCTTCTGCTTCCACAGGATGCCCGTCAAAGCTCTCCGGCACTTCCACCGCGCTTCCAAGCTGAAGCTGACTGGTATGCTCCGTTTCCGCCGCCGCTTCCGTTCCCGTCAAAGCGTTATCCCCGCCTGATTCGTTCGCAGAATTTTCATTTGTATCATCCTGATTGTTGCGGCCGCAGCCAAAAACAGACGCTGTTAAAATGAAAGACGCTGCTAAAAGCAGAATCAAATTCCTTTTCATATCAAAAATCTCCTTCACAAATAGTTTTATTTACCTATTATGTTTCAGAGATATGGCTTTTATTCAGTATAGCATACAACTTGCTATTTTTCTTCCTTTTCTATATAATTATTTCAAAAATCAGTAACGAAGCGGGTCGTGTCCGGCCCGTTGCCAAAATCCTCCCCAACGCATCGGGGGATACAGAAAAGAGGAAATGAAAAATGAACAGAAAAGACGTTTTAGAACTCAAACGCCGCCTGAAAAAAGATTCCTGCACGTTTACGCGCATCTGCGGCTGTTATGTTGACGGCGAACGAAACCGCGTCGTAAAGCTTTCCGAAACATTTTTGAACCTGGAAGACGAAGAATTTTTTAAATATCTGGAAATTGCAAAAAAGGCCCTTTCCGGCACAGTCGGAAACAATTTGCTGGAACTGGAATTTCCTTTGGAAGAAGAAGCTTTGGACGGCAGACAGCATTTTCTTACGGCCTTAAGAAGCAGCGCGCTGCAAAACGAAGATCTTCTGGAGCGGTTTTACGATCTTGTCATTGACAATTATGACTACCCCGGCAATTACCTGATTCTAATTTTTCACGACGCCTATGACGTCATCACAAAAGCAAGCGACAACAGCAAGCTGGATGAATCGGAGGAAGTGTTTGAATATCTGCTCTGCGCCGTCTGCCCCGTCAGTTTAAGCAAGCCGGGGCTTGGCTACCGCGAAGACGAAAACCGCATCGGGCCAAGAATCCGCGACTGGATCGTCTGTCCTCCGGAAAACGGCTTTCTTTTTCCCGCGTTTACAGACAGAAGCGCCGACATCCATTCCGTGATGACCTATCATAAAAATACAAAAGAGCCGCATGTGGAATTTATGGAGGGCGTACTGGGCTGTCACGCAAAAAGAACCGCCACGGAACAGAAACTGGCGTTTGCCTCCATGATCAAAAGCGCCTACGGCGGAGACGAAGAAGCCTCTCATGAAGCGTTTTGTGAAATTCAGCAGGAGCTGTCCAATCTTGCTTCAGAAGATCAGCCGGAAGAAAACGACGAAGAAAAAGAAGCGCTTCTTTTAACGCCGGATACAATCGGAGAACTTCTGGAAGATTCCGACGTGCCGGAAACTGCCGCCGCCGTTATTAAAAACGCCTATCAGGAAGAATTCCAGGACGAAGCGCCTGTGTTGCATCATCTGATTGATGAAAAAGCCGCCCAGGACGGAAGCAGAAAACGGCAGGAAAAAGAACTTGTAAAAAAAGTGGGCGTACTGGAACAGGAATTAAAAGACGCCCGGATGCTTGCCGGGCTGTCAGAAGAAGAAAACGCTCCGGATTCCCCCAAAACTTATGACGTCATTTTACGCGTCAAACCGGAAAAAGCCGCTCAGATTCAATCCCAGATGATTCACGGCAAAAAATGCCTGGTCATTCCCATGGAAGAAAACGAACACGCCGCCATCAACGGCGTCCATACTACCGTTTGATTTCTTAACTTTGCGCCTATAAAAACATACATACAAGCGGAATCGTAAGGATGGACGCTAACGTACTGAGTACGATGCCGTTCGTACAAAGCGTCTCATCCGCGCCGCTTTCTTTCGCCACCAAAGTCACAATGCTTCCGACCGGCATGGCAAGCTGTAAAATAAATACGCCAAGTATGACAGGCTCTATGGAAAACGGCCGGAGCAAAAAAGCCATAAGAACCGGAAGCAAAAGCATTTTGACTGCCGTATAGGCATAAATCATTCCGTTGGAAAAAATTTTCTTTAAATCCGCCTTTGCAATCGACATGCCAATCAAAAGCATCGACAGCGGAATCGTCGCGTTTCCCATATAATCGCAAAAATTTACCGCCGGTGCGGGAAGCGGTATTTTTAACAGAAAAATTACAACCGCGGCTACGGAAGCAATCATTCCCGGATTTATCATGCGCTTCCACTGACTGCCGCCCTGCTCTGAGGCAGAACCGGCGTCTTCGGCCGCTTTTCTCGCCAGCGCAAGCCCGTACGTATACAAAATCAGATTATATCCCAGCATATAAAGCACAATATAAATCATGCTCTCCGGCCCAAACACCGCGGATATAACCGGAATGCCCATAAATCCGACATTTGGAAAAATCGTCATCAGACGATACAGACGGCGTTCCGATTTTACCGGACGAAATACCAGAACAAACAAAAGCCCCGTCAAAATCAGCAAAATATAAAACAGGGCCACAAAACCAAGATTGAGCAACACCAGGCCCGCATCGCCGCCCGACTCTTTGCCCACGACTCCATGAATGACCAGAATCGGATTTAAAATATTTACGACAATTTTTGACAATTTCTGATATGCCGCTTCGTCAAACCATTCTCTTTTCCAGATAAAATATCCCGTCAGCATCATGGCAAACAGCATGAGCATCTGGGCGAAAATCACTTGTATATCCATGTTTCCTCTCCTTTGCCAAATATCGGCGCTAAAAATAACGGATACTATTACAGAGAATCTCCGAAATCTCAGAAAAATATTCCGTAAAAACAGCTTCTGCACACAATTTTGACAGAAGCTGTTTTGAAATCCTTTTTCGCTTTTTACATCCGCATCGCTTAACCTTCTATTCCAGCACCATCTGCACGCAGCCGTACATTCCGGCGTCATTGCCAAGCGTCGCCAGTTCAAAATGCGCGTCCAGGCAGGAACTAAACGATTTCTTATCGTAATATTTTTTCACTCTGTCCGTAATAATGCTTCCGGCTTTTGAAACGCCGCCTCCAATGACAAACACTTCCGGATTGACAACGCGCGCCACATTAGCAAGGGCTTCTCCTAAAATCCTTGTCATATCGTCTACAATTTCATCCGCCAGAGCGTCTTTCGCCTTGGCCGCGTCAAAAATATCTTTTGCGGTCAGAGGATTCAAATCGCGGATGGATGATTCCATATCCGTCTCTTTCAGCTTCTTTTTTGCCATGCGCACAATTCCGGTCGCGGAAGCATATTGCTCCAGACATCCTTTCTGTCCGCAGCCGCAGCATTCCGTTTCGCGATCGGTTACGATAATATGCCCGATTTCACCGCCCGCGCCTTTATTGCCCGTTACGACTTTTCCATTGATAATGACTCCCCCGCCAACGCCTGTCCCAAGCGTAATTAACACAACGTCCTTATGGCCTTTGCCGCCGCCCTGCCACATTTCTCCAAGCGCGGCTACATTGGCGTCATTGCCGACCCTTACGGTAAATCCGGTGCGCTCCGCCATCTCTTTTGCCACATTGATGACGTCCCACCCAAGATTGACGCAGCGCACGACAACGCCTTCGTTTGTTACGGGTCCGGGAACGCCGATTCCAATTCCCTGAATTTCCCCTTTCATAATCTCTTTTTCTACCATCTTTGCCGCAATAAACGCCGCCACGTCCGGAAGAATATTTTCTCCGTTATTTTCTTTTCTGGTAGGAATTTCCCATTTCTCTAACAGCATGCCCGTCGTTTCAAACAGGCCGATTTTGCATGTCGTTCCTCCAATATCTACCCCAAATCCATATTTTTTCATACGTTTCTTCTCCTTATCCAAATTATCGTAATTTAAGTATAAAAAACCCCCTGTCTGCTGTCAATCCATATTTTCTTCGCCGAGAGCGTCTCTTCGTATCTTCTGGTACGGATCCATTTCCATATACGGCAGAAATTCCGCGGGCATCAGTCCCGCATGGCAGTTTTCCATAAACGAATGCCAGATTGCGCCCGGATACGTAGCGCCGGAAAGCCCCGGCAGTTCGGCCGGCATATCGTACCCTACCCAGACAGCCGTTGTATAATATCTGGTATAACCCGCAAACCAGCCGTCTTTATTATCGTTTGTCGTCCCCGTTTTTCCGGCGGAGGGCGTTCCGCTCACTCCAAGCCCCCTCCCGGTTCCTTCGGTAATCGCAGTCGAAAGCATATCCGTGACCATGCGCGCCGCCGTTGTTTTATAAACTTTTTTCTCTTCCTGGACAGTCGATACGATTTCATTTCCGTCGGCGTCCGTAATTTTGATGATGCAGGTAGGCGCGCGATAATCTCCGTCATTTTGGAGCGCCGCGTAAGCAGCCGCCATTTCAACCGGAGACGCGCCGTTTGTCAAACCGCCGAGCGCAGACGTCAATCTCTCGTCCTCCTGCGTAATTTTTGAAAAATTCATTGCTTTTAAATAAGAAAGCCCGACTTTTGGCGTCAGCTCCTCCAGCAATTTCCAGGCAATCGTATTTTTTGATCTCGATAATGCCTCTCTGACTGTCATCTCGCCGCTGTAGCCTCCGTTTGCATTGGAGGGACCGTCTTCAATCGGCTCGTCCGTGACGATGGAATCCGGCGTATAATTGCGCTCCATAGCCGGAGCGTACGCAATCAGCGGCTTGATGCTGCTGCCCGGCTGCCTGTAGCTCTGATAGGCCCGGTTTAGTGTATAGCCGCCCAAATCCTGGCTTCTGCCTCCTACTATCGCCCGGACATACCCGGTCTCATTGTCAATGCAGACTCCCGCTCCCTGTAGTTTGAAAACGCCTTCTTCATTGACTTCCGTAAAGCCCGAAAGATTTTCATCCACGGCCTGCTGCAGCATGGTCTGAAGCCCGAGATCCATCGACGTATACACGCGGTATCCCGCCGTATACAGCTTTTTCTGACATTCTGCGTAAGCTTCATTATATCTTTCCTGATATTCCTTTTTTGCCTCCTCATGTTCAAATTCCGTTTGAAAGACAAAGCCCTCCTGTTCCATCAAAAGACGAATGGCACAATAGTACGTATAGGTTTCCACATAATTGTTTTTCGCATGGGCGGGCCGGTTTAAAACAATTTCTTCCGCTTTTGCCATCAGACAGGCGCTCTGTGTAATTTTGCCGTCTTCTAACATCTGATTTAAAATACGGTCTCTGCGCCCCAGGGTATTTTCCATATTCGTCAGCGGATCATACAGCGTCGGATTGTTGGGAATCGCGCATAAAAACGCCATCTGTGACAAGTCCAGCCGATCCGCCTCCAGATTGAAATATCCGATGCTTGCCGCCTGAATGCCATAATAGCCGTTGCCAAAATAAATATTATTGAGATAGAACTCCAGAATTTTCGTCTTGCTGTATTTTTTTTCCAGTTCCGTCGCAATAAATATCTCTTCTACTTTCCGCTGCCACGTCCGCTCCTGCGTCAGAAAAATCGTTCTGGCAAGCTGCTGCGTAATGGTGCTTCCTCCCTGCGTCACTTCTCCGTTTTCTATGGCCGCCTTTGCCGCCCGTAAAATCGCCTTAATATCCACGCCGTTGTGCTGATAAAACTTTTTATCCTCAATGCTGACAATCGCGGCGCAGACGTCTGTTGGAATATCTTCATAGGGCAGATAATAAACGTCTTTTTCTCCTTTCAGCGTGGAGATTGTCTTTCCGTCTTTGTCATACACGACGCTGGTCTGCGTAGAGCAAAAAGTCTCTTCCGTAGACCTTTTCACAAACCGCACCGCCTCGTCTTTCATTTTCTGGACCTGCGCGGCATATCCGCCGTAATAATAATATCCGACTCCCAGAAGTACAAAAATCATCAAAACAAACTGCAATTTTACAAAAAACCAAAATACGCGGTATTTTTTCTTTTTTTTCTTTTTTCGTACCATAAATCTCCTCTGTCGATCTTTTAGTAAATTGCCGGAATGCTGTAAAGCTTTGTTTTTGTACGGTTTATGCCCTCATATGCCGTATCTGCCCAGACGATTTTCCCTTTGTATAAAATGGGCTGGGAATCCCCGTCAAACGCCATGCCGGAATATTTTTTAGAATATACCTTTTTTCCGGCGTCATTGACTACAATATAATTCAGCTTTGTTTTTTTCTTTTGCGTTGTGGAATATAAAATCGCAAATTTATCGTCGGAAAGCTTTATCATGCGCGCCTCCCCGACAACGACTGACGAATTCTTCGGATGGTAGCTCGTCAGCCACTGGAACGAGGTTTTCCCGCTGCTTCGGTTGGAACGCGCCAGAAATACATTATATTTTAATTTGCCTCCGGATCCTGATACGCCTTTTACTGTTCTTTCATGCGGCTGCATAGTTCCACAGACAAGGACGTTGTCTTTTCCGATTTCCATGCCGCCGACTTTACAGCCCGTAAAATTATCTCCCGAGCTTCCCTGGAACGAACAAAGCGACTGAATTTTCTCGCTGGTCCTCTCATCCATGCCCGGCGCGTAG
>CATOKN010000020.1 GCA_951800425.1 uncultured Lachnospiraceae bacterium | reverse complement strand
CGTACGTATTTTTCTCTGGATCCAAAGCCACGTCGGCATAAAGAATCGCTCCCACAATGGCGTTTCCACGAATGGAAACCGTACCGGATAATACGTCGGGAACCGGAGCCGGCGGATCGGGCTCCACATTTTCCCATGCGCCGTCCGCAAGCGTCCTTGGCCGATTTTTCTCCAGCTTTTCTTCCGTCATCTTATCTTTCTTATAATTGACCGTCTCAAAATCCAGGCTGTTATTATCCGTATCTGCAAAATTCTTTCTGCGTACCGATTTATGTTTTGAAACAATCTCGTCGTCTGCCGGATCCAAAAGCGGCGTGCCTTCTACGGCGTCTTCATTCACGGAAACGCCGTCTACATAATCCGTGTCATGGTAAAGCACGACCTTATATCTTTTATTTGCGATCACCTGTACGCCGGCTTCCTGTCCGTCTTCTGCCGCAAGCGTCCATTCCTGATCAAATGCATCCACATTCAATGTAAACGTAATTGGATTTCCAGTAGCAGGATCTGTTTTCTGCTGTTCTTCGCATCTTACCAGATACGAATGATGCGGAGGAATCTCTTTCTGTCCGTTCAGCTCCAGATACACTTCCTCCTCCGTATATCCTGCCGCTCCTGTCCTTCCGGAGAAATAGCCGATTTTATAGCCATCCAGACTGACTGCCGCATCCGTCGGATTATACAATTCAATAAAGCTGTGGCTGATAGAGGCCCCGTCGTTTGCACCGCCTCCAAATACCTGATTGATAATCAGGTGGTCCTTTTGAATTTCCTCCAAAATGGCTTCCGTAGCCGCGCTCGTCAGCGTTCCGGTTTCAATGCTGCTGCTTATTGCAACCGTAATCTTTTTTCCCAGTTCTTTTTCTGTCACCGTATAAGTTTTATATATGGCTCCTGAAATTTCCTTTCCGTCTGCCAGCCACTGATAAGACAAATCACCCGTATTGTTGCTTCCGGTTATTTCCGCAGAAAGAACCGAACCAACTCTCGCGCGCACAGCGCCCTGAATCACTGCTGTACCGGTCAGTTCCTGTACAGGCAGCTTTTTATCAAATACAGCAAAATTGCTGATACCTTTCAGCAGATTTCCAGACGCATCCATTGCCCTCACCTGAACGACATTCCTCGCTCCCGCCTTGCGTTCCAAATGGAGATCCTGCGATGCAAAAACTGCTTTCTGTCCTTCCACATCCACAATGCTTTCCTGAATTCCATTGACATAAAACGCTACTTTTGCAATTGTACCGTCGCTTACGGACGCCGTATACGTCGTCTGAGCTGTCCCGTCTTCCAGTCCTGACACCGCTACGGAAATCTGATCTGACGCTTTATATGCTCCAAATGATTCCAAAAGAGACGCATGCGACGCAAACTGTGCGTCCATCCATGCAAGACGATTGGAAAGAAACGTCTTCAAGCGCTCCGTTGCAGGCTGAAACTCCATAATGCAGTCATATCTTTGAAGATTGCTGTAATAATTTTTATCTCCGGATTCCTTTAAATACGCATAATCCTGATCGATAATGCCGCCGTCTTTGACTATATCCTCAAAATTCTTTCTGTTCTCCGTATAGCATTCCAGCATCTTTTGTATAAAATACGGATCCTTGATCAAAGAAAGATACCAGGACTCGCTTTGCGTAGGAGCCACCGCCCCTCGATCCTGAATCATCCATACGGAATGATTCCACGTCTCGCTCGCGCTGACCAGACTGTTTGACGACCAGTCCATATCCCATACCGGACCAACATAAAGCTTTTCGCCGCGATCTTTGTACATGAACGTACTTTTTTTCATAGTTTCCGTATTCCAGTAAAATTCATTCAAAATCAGGTAACGGACAAGGGAATCTACGTCTACAAGCTCGCTGTAATGACGCTTTCCTTCGTAATCTTCCGTAAAACTGGCCGCATTATCCGCAACAGAATCCACTTTTTTTATCTCTGTATAAAAATCTTCCGTATGGACGCTGTCTTCCACCGCCTGTAAATAATTTCTGGCATAGTCATACAAGGCCGGACAATATTCCTTTGTTGTATCTCCGGAGCCTGCGGGATAAATAAATTCCGGACTTTTAAACATAATCGGAAGCTTATGATCCGTATAAAATCTGGACGCCTCGTCGTAATATTCATCCAGCTCAAACAAAAATCCGCCGGACACATCTACTTTCCCATCCGCTGTCTTTGGAATACTCTTATAGTAATCGGAAATCTTATAAGTTGCTTTGTTATAAGTCACCGTATCACTGGTGATCCACTGCATATTTTCATTCAAATAATCTTCCAGATTTCCGGCGTCTAATACATTTCCTTTTTCTGCTTCTTTTTCAGCAATGGCATCCGCCACGTCTTCTGCCAGATCTTCCCAATTATAGACATTGACGCGATTCTTATCCACACGGACGTTTCCAACAAGCTGATAATTTCCCGCATAGGAACCATTTAAGATGACGTCTACATGCGTTGACTGTAAATACCTCATGCCCATTTTTCCGGACAGATCATACGAAGTCGTATTTCGAATCAAAGACTCATCCATATAATTGGCCAGAAGCGCCCAGTGCTTGCTGCTGCCAAAGCCCATCAGGTTTGTCTTTGTCCCAAGCTTAATCTTATAGGGAAGCTTGTTATATTCAAATGGTCTCCACGTACTGTTTCCCCTTCCCCGTATCTCAATCTCTCCGTCATAAAGGTCGACCTTATCCGGATTTTCACTGTCGCTGTTAAATTTTTCATTGCCCTGAATACGCATGGTTGCGTCTTTATAATTTACCTTATCCGTAATTTTCGCACCGTCAGCCGTATCTATATATACCACCGGAAGCTTGCTGACGTACATGCTTGCCGGTCCGTAAGAACCAATCTCCGCTCCGTCCTTGCTTGCTGTCGCCGTGACTCTCAGCATCTTCTCCAAATCCTCTTCCGTCGGCGTATACGACGCATCCGTTCCTTTGATAACGCCGTCAACGCTCCACTGATACGTACAGGTCACGCCATCCGGCAAGGCTGTAAAACCTGCCGTAAGCGGCTCTCCAATTGTTGCGTAAGACTGTTCGATTTTCAGATAGATATTCGATTTTACCGTAAGCGAAAACTGCTTCGTCTTTCCCGACGACATAGTAGCCGTCAACACGCAGGCCGTATCCACCTGAACGCCCTTGACGGTCACCGTCCCGTCTGCCTGAATGTCAAGCGGAGCATCCGTTCCGCTGCTCCAGGTTATGCTCTCTTCTTTTCCTCCAATGACAATACTTATCGGAACCGTAAAATCTTTCGTTACGGAAGAATACGTATCTCCCTCTGCCAAAACCGGCGCAAGACCGGATAGCGCCAAAATTTCCTGCAGCACATCTGAATTGGCACACTGCTTCGGCATCAGATAACCGCCGTTCCCCGCCACCCAATAATCCGCGGAAAGACCCGGCAGAAGCGTTTCCGATTTCAATTCATTCTCTGTTATTTTCGTTCCCACTTCGATTTTTCCGAACAGACTATAGCAATTTGAAATATTGCTGAAAATCGTTCCTCCGGCAATCCCATGTCCGTCATTATTCTTAAATTTTACGTCTCCGGTAAACACGCAGGACGACATGGAAACAGGCGCTAAATTCGCAATTCTTCCAATGATTCCTCCGACATATTCCTGTCCCGTAGAACTTCCGGAAACCACATCGGCGCCCACGTAAATATTGCTGATCGTAACCCCGTTATTCTCTTCCGAATTGTCCGTATAAGGCCTCATTTCTCCAATCAGGCCTCCGACTCCGACAACATCGCCGGCATTGGACGGATTTCCGTTTACAGTTCCATCAACAATTGAAATATTATCAATGACTGCATTCCGGTTTGCCTCGCCCGCTAAAATGCCAAGCGAAAGATAATTGGAAGAGCCGTTCGTCTGCATATCCACGCAAATATCTGTTCCCGACAAAATCAGGTTTTTTACAGACGCCTTATCGTCTGGATCGCTGTTTCCAATCATCCCAAAAAGTCCGTACTGCCAGGATTCTGCCGCGCTTCCTCTTTTCTCTATTGTAAGACCTGATATTACATGTCCGTCTCCGTCAAATGTTCCCGTAAACACATTGCTGCCGGATGATGAACCCCTCTCTCCGATTCCTCCGCCTATTGGCGTCCATTCGATTCCTGACAAATCAATATCCTCTTTCAGAAGATAGTCTCCGGAGAGAGGAAACTGTGAATCCACTCCGATTTTCTTTAACTCCTCAGCGCTTGTAATCGGAATGCTCTGCTCCGCCGCTTTTGCCTCATCATTTCCCACGGGAGCAAATCCTATCCCCGTCAAACAAATTGCAAAGGAAAGTACTAAACTCATTTTCTTTTTCCAAAAATACTTTTTTTTCTCTTTTTCCATTCCTTTCCTCCATACCTTAAAAATTTTCAGCCGCTAAATAAATCTTTCTTATTTTAACATAAAAAAGCCCTTTTGTCCTGCAACTTCTCAAAATCTCCATCAATGGTGAAACAAACGTATCCCCGTAAAACACATCACCATTCCATATTTATTACACGTCGCAATTACATGGTCGTCCCGAATGGAGCCGCCTGGCTGCGCCACATACTGCACTCCGCTTTTTTTGGCGCGCTCAATATTATCCCCAAACGGGAAAAAAGCGTCCGATCCAAGCGTTACGCCGCTCATCTGATTCAGCCATGCACGCTTTTCTTCCCTTGTAAATACATCCGGCTTCACTTTAAAAATCGTCTCCCAAACACCGTCGGAAAGCACGTCCATATAGTCGTCTCCAATATAAAGATCAATGGCGTTGTCCCGATCCGCCCGATGAATGCCGTCCACGAACGAAAGTCCCAAAACCTGCGGAGACTGCCGCAAAAACCAGTTATCCGCTTTTTGCCCTGCAAGCCTCGTACAATGGATGCGGCTCTGCTGACCCGCGCCAATTCCAATTGCCTGTCCGTTTTTCACATAGCACACCGAATTCGACTGCGTATATTTTAATGTAATCATTGAAATCGCAAGATCAATTTTTGCCTGACTGCTCAGCTCTTTATTTTCCGTAACAATCTGATCAAAAAAACCACCGTCAATCGTAAGCTCATTCCTGCCCTGTTCAAACGTAATTCCAAACACCTGTTTTTTCTCGATTTTTTCCGGCTCGTAATTCGGATCGATTTCGATTACATTATAATTGCCGTTCTTTTTTGCCCGCAAAATTTCAAGCGCTTCCGGCGTATAACCCGGCGCAATCACTCCATCCGAAACTTCTCTTTTAATCAAAAGCGCCGTAGCTTTATCGCATACGTCAGAAAGGGAAATAAAATCTCCAAAGGAAGACATGCGGTCTGCTCCTCTCGCTCTTGCATAAGCATTTGCAAGCGGAGTAAATTCCACGTCCATATCATCCACCCAGTAAATTTTCTTCTCCACATCAGATAACGGCAGCCCTACCGCTGCTCCTGCAGGAGAAACATGCTTAAATGAAGTTGCCGAAGCAAGCCCGGTTGCCGCTTTTAGTTCCCGGACTAACTGCCATCCGTTAAATGCATCCAGAAAATTGATATATCCCGGTTTTCCGCTTAATACTTTAATTGGAAGCTCCCCGTTTTCCACATAAATGCGGGACGGCTTCTGATTGGGGTTGCATCCATATTTTAACTCTAACTCTTTCATCTTAATCCTCCTGTTGATTTTTATTTACAATTCTTGTCTCATACGCCCCCGTGGCAATTTCTATATACCGCACAAAAAGAGAGACTTTGTTTTCTTCATTCAGGCTGCTCCAAACCTGATTTGTAAAAGAATCTATATCCCCCTCAATTTTTACCCATTCCGGCTCTCCCTCAAAACTGGGAAGCGGATTTCCGTCGCCCATATACGTATGGATATAACGACCTTCGCCGTTTAACGGATTTTCATACGCAAACGTATAACGGTTGCACGCCGCCGGGTTGCCATTTGCACTTTTTAAAATCGACATGGCGTAGTGATACGTTCCATTTTCAATATGCATAATCCCTGAAATCCTCGGCGTATAATTTGGCGCATCCGGTTCAAATTCCCGGATTCGAAGCGACTGTTCAAATGTCTGCTGCCTGTCCATTTCTTCATATATCGTATCCGTCTGATCTCCGTTTGTAACAATCGTCTTATTGCCAAGTACGCGAACCGGAGCATAAATAATCAGGCTGGGATCGCTTAATTTCGCCGGATCAAACGCCTGTGTGCGAATACCCTCCCCATCTTTGACAAAAATACGGTTACGGCTGTTTTCACTTCTTCCCATGATAAAATATGCCGTTACGGCGTATGCTCCATCCTCGCTTTTTCCTATTACAATTCCCCGACCCGGATAAGCATTGCCGGAAAGCTGCTTTTCCAATGATAACAGTTCCATAAAGATTCCTCCTTTTTATATTGTTGAAAAAAAGCCAACGCATCCAGGCACCCAGCCCAGACGGTCGGCATTCAATCAGTTATACTTCATGTGGTAAATCCACGTTCCGTCAGTCATATAACTGTTTTTATTTAATCATGCATTTTCTGAAATGTCAAGCTTTTCCTCTTCTTTCTGCATTTCTTCTGACTCCCTTTTCTTCTGCTCCAGCGCTTCATGCATCTCCTTCCCTGTTTTGTAAAAAAGATACCAGGAAAATCCCATCATACCCGCGCCAATCAAAAAAAATGCCGCCGCTCCGGCCATAACCGCGATATATTCCCCGCCGGCGCTCTCCGCACGGTTTTTAAAAACCTGATATGCCATATAAATCAGGTAAAATCCAGCCATCATATAAATTGCACTGCGGCCCTTATTTCTCATATTGTTATTCATAAGATACCTCGTTAAATATGGAAAGACCATGGAATCCCCGCGGACTCCATGGCATCCCATATGTATAATTATTTACGAACCAAATATTTTCTCATATCAATTGCACATGCTACAAGAATGATTGCTCCCTTAATGATATACTGTAAGTTCTGGCTGATGGACAGGAAAATCAACGCGCCAAAGATAATACGAAGAATAAATACGCCAAGTACGACGCCGCTGATCTTACCGGTACCGCCTACAAACGATACGCCGCCGATAACGCAGGCTGCAATTGCATCACACTCGTAGTTCAAACCGGTCGTGGCACTGTTCGAACCGATACGGGCAGACTCAATAAATCCGGTAATACCGTACATAGCGCCCGCCAGTGTATGAACCAGAATTGTCGTCATCATAACATTTACACCGGATACGTTTGCAGCTTCCGGATTAGAACCAACGGCAAACATATTCTTACCAAATGTCGTCTTATTCCAGATAAACCACATAACTATCACAATAACAACTGCATACCATACATAATTTGGAATCGGAACGCCGCCAATTCCCACAATGCTTCCCGTTACGAAATCTTTGAAAGATTGATCCAGACCGGAAAGCGGCTGTCCGTTGTTGCCATTGATCATAATGTACATCAACAGGATACCGTTTGTAATCAACTGGGTCGCCAGTGTTACGATAAACGGATGCAGTCCAAATTTTGCAACAAAGAAACCATTGACCAAACCAACAATACCGCCTACGATCATAACAATCAGAATTACGACCGGAATTGGAAATGGCTTCCATTGCGGAAACATCTTTGTGGCATAATCCATCGACTGCAACAGGGATGCTGAGATACAGGCAGTCAGACCAACAATACGTCCTGCTGAAAGGTCGGTACCCGTTAATACGATACATCCTGCAATACCACATGCAATTGGAATGCTGGATGCAGACAGGGAAATAATATTTACAATAGATCCCATGGATAAGAACTGTTTATTCTGTGTATAAGTGTAAATAACTGCAACGACAAGAAGGATATACAATGCATTGTTCAACAGCGTTTCTTTCCAAAACGTCTTCTTATCTTTGCTATCCAGCTCCTGATATGCTGCATAGCGGTTTTTCATATTATCAACAACTTTCATTTTGCTCTGCCTCCTTTATACATATTTTGCTGCGTAAGTCATAATTTCTTCCTGCGTCGTATTTGCCGCATCCACCTCGCCCGCCAGTCTTCCGCCTGACATAACGAGAATGCGGTCGCAAATACCAAGAAGCTCCGGCATCTCAGAAGATACTACCATAACGACTTTCCCCTTATTCGCCAGATCGAGTATCAACTGATAAATTTCATATTTCGCGCCAACGTCAATTCCACGGGTCGGCTCATCCAAAAGCAATACTTCCGGTTCTGTCAAAAGCCATCTTCCAAGGATAACCTTCTGCTGATTACCGCCGGAAAGACTTCGAATCTTAGTCTCCTGCGTCGGTGTTTTTGTATGCATCGCGTCAATTGACCACTGTGTATCTTCCCTCATACTTTTATTGCTCAGATACAGCTTATTCTTCAAATGCTTTTTCAAACTGGATATTACCGTATTCTCACGAATATCCAGAATGCCAAAAATACCGGTCGCCCGTCTTTCCTCTGTCAGAAGCGCGAAGCCATTTTTAATAGATTCTCTGGCATTGCGGTTTCTGACTTCTTTGCCATGAAGCTTAATCGTTCCGGAATGCCTTGTCGCCACGCCGAAAATATTTTCCAGACATTCCGTACGCCCGCTGCCGTCCAGTCCTGCCAGACCGACAATTTCTCCCTGGCGCACTTTAAAGGACACGTCTTTTAACAGAGAATACTGAGCCGAGAGATTCTCTACTTCCAGAGCTACTTCGCCCGGCTTATTCGTCTTGGGCGGGAACTGATTGCCTAATTCACGTCCAACCATCAGACGGATGATCTCTTCCATCGTAAGATCTTTTGCCGGCTTGGTCGCCACATACTGTCCGTCACGCATTACGGTAACTTCATCGGAAATCCTTAAAATTTCAGCCATTTTATGGGAAATATAGATAATTCCACATCCCTGATCACGCAGCATATTTATAATCTTGAATAAATGCTCTACTTCTTCTTCAGTTAAAGATGAGGTAGGCTCATCAAAAACGATTATTTTCGAATTAAAGGAAACTGCTTTCGCAATTTCAGCCATCTGTCTTTGCGAAACTGGCATCGTACTCATAATTCTTTTCGGATCTACCTGAATTTCCAGTTTCTTAAACAATTCCATTGTGTCATCATACATTTTCTTCTCATTGATCATGACACCGCCAACTTTCGGATAACGTCCCAGCCAGATATTATCCATAACATTCCGCTTCAACGCCTGATTTAATTCCTGATGTACCATGGCTACGCCGTTTTCCAGCGCCTCCTTGGAATCTTTAAAATTTACTTCTTTGCCCTCTAAAAAAATCTGCCCGCTGTTTTTGGAATACATACCGAACAGACATTTCATCAGAGTAGACTTTCCTGCACCGTTCTCACCCATCAGTGCATGTACCGTTCCCCTTTTTACAGTCAGGGAAACATGGTCCAATGCTTTTACGCCGGGAAATTCTTTACATATATCTGTCATCTGCAACAGAACATCCTGTCCCATAATTTACCCTCCAATCTTTTTGCATTGTCTCTCTTTTACCATATATCTCCATATATAAAGAGGGTCAGCCACACTTGGCGACCCTCTTTCTTTCCATTCAGATCATTCTGCCAATGATTTGGATTATTCTCCTGTATATGGCTGATATGGAATGTAAATCTTGTTGGAAACATTTTCAGAAATGTTGTAAGAATCCGTTCCATCCATAACATCTTTGCCACTTGCACAGTTTTCTGCCAGGAATGCGATACAGTCAGCCATACCTTCTGCGTCCTGCTTAATCGTTCCAACCATCTTTCCGTCGCTGATCAGCTGTTTTGCAGCGTCCGTTGCGTCTACGCCGAATACCGGGATCATCTTGTCATCGCCAGTATTGTATCCCTTATCGTTCAATGCGGAAATAACGCCTTCCGCCATACCATCGTTGTTACAGATAACAAGCTCGATCATATTGTTGTTGTCTTCGTTGAACTGAGAAAGGTTCGTATTCATGTAGTTATTCGCAGCCGTTGCACTCCAGTTACCATCCTGGTCTACCTGGAATTTGTCAGCATTCTGTGCGTCAAAGAACTCCAGTTCCGGTTTGCCGTTCTCTTTTAAAACTGCGTTTGCATCTTCTACGCCATACTGTGTACGGGCAATTGCTTCTACGTTGCCCAACTGGCCCATCATCATAGCGTACTGAATTTTTCCGTCGCCGTTTAAGTCAACTTTGTCATAATTGGCAACAAGATATTCACCGATCATTTTACCCTGCATATGGCCGGCTTCCGGAGCGTCCGTTCCTACGAATGCACACTTGTCATAGCTGCCAAGTACCTGTCCTTCTGTCTTGTCGTCTTCTACCGCACGGTTAAAGAAGATAACAGGAACGCCTGCTGCAGATGCTTTATCAACGATCTGCTGGGAAGCGTCTACAGAACCGGAAGTAACGATATTTACAATCAAAAGATTTGCGCCTGTCTGGATTGCGGTATCAATCTGCTCATTCTGAGTTGTCTGATTGCTGTTGGAATCATAATCCTGATATTTGATTCCTTTCTCATCCAGCTTCGCATCCAAAGCCGTACGTACAGATGCAATATACGTATCGGAATACGTATAGTAGAATACTGCTACGTTTGCATCGCTCAGGTCAGCCTGATCGCCAGCCGCATCCGCTATGTCTTCCGCCTGATCCTCTGCATCTGATGAAGCCTCGGTACCTGCCGGAGCCGGATCATTATCCGGAGCGCTTGGTTTCTCATCTCCGCATCCTGCAAACATCGTAGCGGTCATTCCAACACATAAAAGAGCTGCTAAAAGTTTCTTTTTCATTTCTATATCCTCCTTCTTTCTTTTGCCCGGTTCTATGCCGGACTTGCTTACAAAGGGATTATATCATACGCAAAATGGTTTTACAAGAATAATTATGACATATGACGAATAATTTTTCATAATATTTCCCTCATTTGGGTAATTTAACAAGCTTTTTCGTCAAAATTCTCCAAACACTTCAGAAAATCCACAATTATTCCTCCGTTTCAGCATCAGAAGAAGACTCCGCGCTTTGCAGGAAACAGGGCTCTCCCATGCAAAAATTAATTTTTAAAGCTGTGAATCGGAGCCGGAATTCTGCCTTTTCGACTGATAAAATCCTTACAGGAAAACGAATTTACCGGCATAATCGGCGCATAGCCAAACAAGCCTCCAAATTCCACCGTATCGCCCACGCCTTTTCCAATGACCGGAATCAGCCTTGCCGCCGTTGTTTTCTGATTTACCATGCCAAGCGCCATCTCGTCCGCAATGATGCCGGAAATCGAAGCCGCGCTCGTATCCCCCGGAATGGCTATCATATCAAGCCCTACAGAGCAGACGCACGTCATCGCTTCCAGCTTTTCAAGCGTAATTGCGCCCGCCTGTACGGAATCAATCATCCCCTGATCCTCGCTGACCGGAATAAATGCTCCGCTTAAGCCTCCCACGTAAGAAGAAGCCATAACGCCGCCTTTTTTAACCTGATCATTCAACAAAGCAAGCGCAGCCGTCGTCCCAGGCGCCCCTGCATACTCCAGACCGATTTCGCATAAAATATCTGCGACGCTGTCTCCAATTGCCGGCGTCGGGGCAAGAGACAAATCAATGATTCCAAAGGGTATGCCAAGTATCCGGGACGCCTCCTGCGCCACAAGCTGTCCTACGCGCGTAACTTTAAACGCCGTCTTCTTAATCGTTTCGCAAAGCGTCTCAAAACTTTCGCCGCGGACTTTTTCCAGCGCCGTCTTTACAACGCCGGGTCCGCTGACTCCGATATTCAGCACGGCGTCCGCTTCCGTCACGCCGTGGAACGCCCCTGCCATAAACGGATTGTCATCCGGCGCGTTGCAAAATACCACAAGCTTCATGCAGTCAACAGAGTCCCGCTCTTTTGACTGATTTGCCACTTCAAGCAAGATTTCCCCCATCAGCCTTACGGCGTCCATATTAATGCCCGTTTTCGATGAAGCCAGATTGACAGAGCTGCATACGCGTTCCGTCCGGCAAAGAGCCATTGGAATAGAACGAATCAGCAATTCATCCGCTTTCGTCATACCCTTAGATACAAGCGCCGAATAACCTCCGATTAAATTGACGCCAACTTCTTTTGCCGCGGAATCCATCGTATCCGCAATCGTCGCAAAATCCTCCGGCGTCTTACAGGCCGCTCCTCCTATCAGAGCAATCGGCGTAACGGAAATCCTCTTATTGACAATCGGAATCGCAAATTCCCGTTCAATCTCTTCTCCGGCTGCGGCAAGATTTTTTGCCACCGTCGTAATTTTATGATAAATATTTTGATTGAGCTTTTTCAAATCGGAATCGATACAATCCAAAAGGCTGACGCCAAGCGTAATCGTACGGACGTCCAGATTTTCCTGTTCAATCATTTCATTCGTTTCTTTTACTTCTCCAATATTAATC
>CATOKN010000019.1 GCA_951800425.1 uncultured Lachnospiraceae bacterium | reverse complement strand
CTGTAATGCGACAATTGCTTCAAGAAATCCTTTAATTTCAAAAAAAGTGATTTGGAAAGCTTTGTTTCCTCCGGCTCTAAAACGCAGCCGTGAAACGAACGGCCTTCTCCTGAAATTCTAATCTCTGCAAGCTCTTCGTCGGAATATCCAAACATCGGAGAACGCAAAACGGCCGCTAAGGGTATGTCCTGCCTGGGATTATCCAGAATGCGCAAAAAACAAAGAATTGTCCGAATCTCCTGCGTTTTAAAATATCCCGTTTTGGAAGAGGCATGCGCCGGGATTCTCTTCTGCTCAAATACCTCCGTAAAAACGTCCGCATAAGCTCCAAAGCTGCGCAGCAAAATCACAATGTCGGAATACCTGATGTTTCGCAGCCGCCCCGTTTTTTTATCCGTCACGCGCTGCGTCCGCATCATGGATTGAATTTTAGACGCCACAAGCTCCGCTTCCAGAGAAACAGAATCCGAAATCTGCGCTTCCTCCAAAAGCTCTTCGCTGCTGTCTGCAAGCAACAATTCTGCTTCCATATCCTCGCAGCAGGGATATTTTGCTCCCTGGTAGAGCGCAGCCGCCTCATTGTATGCTACGCCGCCCAGATCCTTTTTCATAATCTGATAAAAAACATGGTTTGTCACATCCAGCACTTCGGATCGGCTCCTGAAATTTTTATGCAGTTCAATCTTCTGGCAGTTTCCCTCTTCCGTAATGGGATATGCGTCGTATTTTTCCATAAAAAGCTCCGGTCTTGCCAGCCGAAAACGATAGATGCTCTGTTTCACGTCTCCTACCATAAAACGATTGTAACAACCGCATTCTTCCCGCGAAACTGCCCGCATCAGGCTCTCCTGTACCAGATTTCCGTCCTGATATTCGTCAATCATCACTTCCTCAAACAGCTTCTGGCATTGCAGCGCGGCCTGGGTACATGCTTTTGTCTTTTCATCCACCAGGATTTTTAATGCAAAATGTTCCAAATCATCAAAATCCAGAATATTTTTTTCCCGTTTTTTCGCATCAAAAGCATCTAAAAATTCCCGTGTCAGACGAGCCGTTTCCTCTGCCAGAGGAGCCATGTCCAGCACGCGTTTCGCAAGCTCTTCTTCACTGGCAAAAAAGAATTTCTCTTTTATTTTTTTGATTGCGTCTTTGATCTCGTCTCGCTGCTCTTTAAACAAAAGAAGCTTCTCTTCCTCTCCGTCGTATCCGCGTTTAGAGGGAAGCCTGTCGAAACAAATTCCTGAAATCTCTCTGGAAAGCGTTTCATAGCTGTCAGCCGCAGCCAGCCGCAAAACCCGCTCCTCATCCCGCCGGGCCGTCTCGTTTGCGTACTGCGGCCCGTCTTCCTCCAACGAAAGCAGCACGTTTTTTTTGGCCATATAAGACAAATCCCGCAAGATACGGTTTAAATACGTCATCAGCGATTTCATCCATGGTTTTTGTTCCATTTCCTCAAAATTCGAAAACCGGTACCCATCCAGCGATTCATACAGCCATTCTCTGGGCCATGGATTGCTCATTGCAAAATCATAGAGCTTAAAAATCATTTCTTTCAATCCATCGTCGCTTTTTCCGGTCGCAAAGCTCTCCGCAAAGTTAAGAAACGCTTTTTCTTTCGCTTCATAATTCCGGTTTAATACCTCGTCCATGACGTCTTCTTTTAAGAGGTTTAATTCTCCCTCTTCCGCTATCCTGAAATTGGGCTCCAAATCCACCTGATGAAAATAATTCCGGATCAAATTCAGACAAAAGCTGTGAATCGTTGTAATCTGCGCGTGATGCAGAAGCGTCGTCTGCTTCATCAGATGCGCGCTCGACGGATTTTCAGAAAGGGCTTTGTCAATCGCGGCTCCGATACGCTCCCGCATTTCCGCCGCCGCAGCCGAAGTAAACGTCACAATCAGCATGCGATCCATGTCTATGGGATTTGTTTCATCCAAAATTCTGCGTATGATGCGTTCCACCAAAACGGCCGTTTTGCCGGAGCCTGCCGCTGCAGATACCAGAAGGTTTTTCTTTCGCAGAGTGATGACTTTCATCTGTTCCTCTGTCCAGTTCATGCCCATAATTTCTAAACTCCTCTCATTTCCTCCAACAGCTCTTCCTTAGAAAGCTCTTTCAATTTGCGAAAATCATATCCCTTAATTTTGGCGTCAAAGTGACAGACCGAATGAAATTCACAGTAATCGCATCCCGTCTTTCCTGACAATGCATAGGGAGATACGCCAATATCTCCTTTCATCATGCGCTGCCCCAAATGCAGAATCGTCTCATTGACATAAGAAGAAAGCGCCGCAAAATCTTTTTCCGCAAGCGTTTTTGACGCTTTTTTCACGCTTCCGTCTTTGTTTAACCCCACAGGTATGACGTTCGAATTGACGCCGCTTCCATCCGCAAGCGACTCGTCAAAACGATCCAAAACGAAGCGATCCGCATTGACAATTCCATTCAGCTTCAATTCTCCGAAAATCTTTTCTAAAAGCGCCTCTTCTCCCAGATTTCCATCCGATTCGATCATCGGGTCTTTGACATGATAATAAAAAACCCCGGCAGCAACCGCCTGTTTTCCCGGATAGCGCCGCTCCATAATCTCCAGAGCGGCGTTCATATAAACGACAAGCTGAAGCTGAAGTCCGTGATAAATATGCAAAAGCTGAAAACCAGTGCTGCCCGACTTATAATCAATAATTTTTACATACACCTTATGCTCTGACTCATAAGTGTCAATCCTGTCGATTCTTCCCTTAAGGTGCATATTTTCTTCTTCGCTCAGATGAAACCGCACAGATTTTAAATCCTGCGCACAGGAAAATCCAACCTCAAAGCAATCCGGCTCAAATTTTCCTTTTCTGACCTGATAAATCAGCGCATTCACCGTACGCCTTAAAATCCGGTACATCCTCTCTTTTGCATAGCTGCTTCTTGCATTTTCATACAAAGCCACATTGTGGTTTGAAAGAATCGTCTGCTCCATAGCGTCCTTAAGCAGCCGCTCGCTCTCCTCCTCCGTTATCGTAAACCAGCTATAGTTGTTTTTTTTGATTCCCTCGGCAAACAGCTCCAACGCCTCATGAAAGACGTTTCCAAAATCCACGGCATAAAAGCCGCTTTCGCCTCGTTCCTGCAAACGAAGTCCGTAGGTAAGAAAATGAGCAAACGCGCAGGAGGCAAATTTTTCCAGCCTCGTGACGCTGCTTTCCAAAACCGTACCGTAAAGCGCTTTTGTCACAGCCGAAGAAATCGGCGTATCCCGGTGCGTAAGCCTGGCCGCAGAAAAAAGACGTTCTGCCTCATCTCTCCATGCGTCCTGTTTTTCATACCATCGGCAAAGCGCGGCAAAGCAGCGCATTTCCAGATCACTTTTGGCGCGCTTCCATTCTTTTGCCAGCTCCATGCCCTCAATCAGAAGGCTTCTTGCGCTTTCCGGCGTAAGAATTCTCTCCCAGAAAGGTTCCGCGTCTATTTCATGAATGGTAAGGCAGTCAAACATCTTTACAATCGTATGGATCAGGTAAGAGCTTTGCATCGCCTTTCCCTCTCCGTTCACTCTGGCATAAGACAGATACAGCTTTTCCGACGGCTTCGTCAGGTTCAGATACAGATAAAATTTCTGCATAAACGTCTTTTCCCGAACCGTAGGCGCAAGCTCTAAATCCATTTCTCCAAGCAGCTCCCTCTCCGTCTGTGAAAGAATTCCATCCGCGCCGCCCGTTTTGGGAATAATTCCATCGTTTACGCCGACAAAAAATAAAATTTTGATATGATCCAGCCTGGTCCGCTCAATATCTCCAAATACCACCCGATCATACCCCGGCGGTATGACGCCTACTTTTGCCGCTTCAAAACCGGAATCTAAAATCTTTGCATATTCTTCCGGAGAAATTGCTTCTTCTCCCAAAAGCTCCACAAGCTTATCAAACAAATCCATGACAATTCTGTAAATCTGAGCGTACTCTTTTGCATTTTTCAGATCTCCCGCGGCTTCATAAATAAGCTCTTTCTGCTTTAGCCTGCCCTCAATATCCTGCGAACAAAGAAAGCGGTAAAATGCAAGCGTCCGCTCTTTTACCGTAATGTTTTTCCGATTCCACAGCGGATACAGCTCCGCAAACTGCCGCGCTACTTCCTTACGGATTTCATTGAGCTTAAGCAGCGATTCTTCTTCGTATCCTTTGGGCAGATAACAAAAGGCGTCGCTCCATTTTTTATATCCCCGCACGCCCGCAGCCAGACAGTAATTTTCCAGTAAGTCAACGTCTTCCCTCGGTATGCGCGACAATCCGCTTCGCAAATAGCGAAAAACGCTTTCCCGGGAAAAATCACGCTGTACGGCTTCCAAAACGGAACGCAGATACTCCACAAACGGATGCAGCACAATCGTCGTCTTCTGATCCAAAAACAACGGAATCTTATAATCTTCAAACACCTCCGCCGCATAATTGGCATACCCCGGCAAATCTCCGCAGACAACGGCAATATCCCGATACGCGTATCCTCTGTTTCGCACCAGACGCTCGATTTCCCTTGCCGTAAAATGAAGCTCTTCCCTTGGATTTTTTAAACTGTTAATCGCAATATCCGGCTTTCCCTTTCCTTTGTAAGTCAACTTACCGCCGCGAAACAGATTCTGTTCCAGAAAGCGCAGAGAAGAAGACGCGCAGAACCTGCCGTTTGCTTCGCCGTCGCACACAACGGGATCCAGAATTTGCGTATGCGTCTCTTCCGCCATCTTCCGAAGCGACTGAATCATCTTCTTGCTCATGGCAAACAATTCATGGACGCCCGCGCAGCGGTACGGATCCTCCCTTACGTCAATTGTCACCGTAACGTAAATATCCTGCGCCAGAACAAGCAGCTTTTTGATCAGGAGATTTTGAATCGGCGTAAAACCGGTAAATCCGTCAAACACAATCACGCTGTTTTTGATAATTTCCGACCGCTCCGCCACATCTGCCAAAAGCTCCAAAATCTCTTCCGAAGTAATAAATTTTCCGGCCAGAAAATCCTGAAAGCCCTGATACATTGTCAGCACGTCGTTTAGCTTGCCCCGCAGCACCCCGCCCGAAAAACCGCCGATATGAGAAAAACTTCCTTGCGGAAGCTTTTCTATCGCCTCAGATAACTGGGAAGGCGTCACATTATATTGTGCCAGCTCGGATATCAGAGATTTGACCTCGCCGATATAGCCCATTTTTGTTATATTTTTTTTCAGAACGGTCAGAGAATCGGATTTCTCTTCCGCCACGCGTCTTAAAATCAGATTTTTTCCCGTTTCTTCCAAAACCTGGCAGGGATTGCTCCCCGTCTCGTCAAAAATCCGGTAAGAAAGACGGCCGAAGCTTAACACGTCTATATTCAGAATGCTTTTTCCCGGATGCATGGCAACCAGATCCCTCTGGGTCTGCATCGTAAACTGCTCCGGCACGATGATAAGAAAATGCTTCTTCGGATTCTCTCTTGATAATGCAACGATTTTTTTATGAATTCCGTGCGTCTTTCCGCTGCCGGAATTTCCCAAAATCAACTGAAGCGCCATATCTTTTTACTCCATTATTTCGCGGGCAGATACGGAATCAGCGATCCTGCCATCTGTCCAATCGGCATAGACTGC
Organism: uncultured Lachnospiraceae bacterium; assembly: GCA_951800425.1. GTDB lineage: Bacteria > Bacillota > Clostridia > Lachnospirales > Lachnospiraceae > Roseburia_B. The sequence goes on along the minus strand of CATOKN010000019.1, from coordinate 6,904 downwards.
AGCCATACCCGGCCGGGTCCGGTCACTACGGTGTTAAATACGCCCTCTCCGCCAAACAGCATATTTTTTACGCCGGGAACCTTCTGAATCTCAATGGAGCAGCTCGCGTCCATAGCCGCCAGGTATCCGGTGTCTACCACGATAGACTGGCCCGCGGAAAGCTCGTAATCTTTGATGTATCCGTCAAATTCCACAAACACCACGCCCTGTCCCGACAGCTTCTGCATAATGAATCCTTCTCCGCCAAACAATCCGGCGCCGGCTTTTTTCTGGAAGAATACCGACAGCTCCACGCCAAAGGTCGATGCTAAAAACGCGGTTTTCTGGCAGACAATGTCGCGGTTCGGCGTAATCTCAAACGCGCGGATGGCTCCGGGAAAGCTGGAAGCGAACGCAATCATGCCCGGCGCGCCCACTGCGGTATAGTGATTGACAAACATACTCTCCCCGCTGAACATTCTGCCGAACATCTTGCCGACGCCTCCGCCTACCGTCTCCATTTTCATATTTGGAGACATCCAGGACATGGCTCCTTTTTCCGTAATCATCTTTTCATTTGCGTCCAGTTCGCAGATAACGACTGGCAACGGTTCTCCCTCGATGGAATATTTCATGATAATCTCCTCCTGACTTATTGATTTATAATCGCAACCGCCTCGCGGCAGATTGCCAGTTCTTCATTAGTTGGCACAAGCATAACTGTAACTTTGGAATCCGGCGTGGATAAAATCACTTCTTCCCCGCGCTTTTTATTGGCTTCCTCATCCAGCTTTACCCCAAGAAATCCAAGGTAGCTGCAAACGTCTTTTCTGACGCCTCCGTCGTTTTCGCCGACGCCGGCCGTAAAACAAATAACGTCCGCGCCGTTCATAGCCGCCGCATAGGAACCGATATATTTTGCCGTCCGGTAGCAGAACATATCCCTTGCCGCCTTTGCCCTCTCGTCGCCCTCCTGCGACGCGCTGTCCAAATCCCTGAAGTCGCTGGAGAGGCCCGATATGCCGTAGACGCCGGATTCTTTATTTAAAACATTCAGAATCCCGTCCAAATCAAGGTTTTCTTTTTTTGCCATAAATTCCACTGCGGATGGATCTATATCTCCGGAGCGCGTTCCCATAATCAGCCCCTCTAACGGAGAAAGCCCCATGGAAGTATCGATGGATTTGCCATTTTCCACCGCGCAGACGCTCGCGCCGTTTCCTAAATGGCATACTATCGTCTTCAGGCTCTCGTACGGCTTATTTAAAATTTCCGCGGCCCGCTTAGATACATAGCTGTGGCTGGTGCCGTGGAAGCCATATTTGCGCACCCCGTACTTCTCATAATACGAATAAGGAACGCCGTAAAGGTAAGCTTTCTGCGGCATCGTCTGATGAAACGCCGTGTCAAAAACACCCACCATCGGCACGCCTTTCAATACCTCCTGGCAGGCCCTTACGCCGATTAAATTTGCCGGATTGTGCAAAGGCGCCAAATCAGAGCATGCCTCCACTGCCAAAATCACATCTTCATCAATCAAAACAGAGCTTGAAAACTTCTCGCCGCCATGCACCAGGCGGTGTCCGACTGCGTCAATCTCCTGAAGACTCTTTAAAACTCCCGTTTTGGGATTTACCAGAGCGTCCAGCACCATGCGCACCGCTTCCGTATGCGTAGGCATGGGCGCGTTCGTAAGCTCCTTTTCACCGTCCTTGGGCTGATATACCAGTCGTCCGTCAATTCCAATCCTCTCGCAGATTCCCTTTGCCAGCACCTGCTCGCTTTCGGAATCGATCACCTGGTATTTCAAAGAAGAACTCCCGCAATTAATGACTAATACATTCATAGATTCATCTCCTCTGACTTTATAAATTAATACGTACTAAAACAAGTATAAACCTTTTTTTTCTTCTTCACAATGTCCTGATTGGATTTTTCTGTATAAATTTTAATACCGCTTCCGGCGTACGCACTCTTGCACAGGCTGTTGCAAACTTGTTTCTTCAATGATAAAATACTCAAAGATTTGATTTTTCAGACGGAGGAAGCATTACTATGAAAGCCGTAGGCATCGTCGCAGAATATAACCCGTTTCATAACGGGCATGCTTACCAGATCCGGCAGGCAAAAAAATTATCTCACGCAGACTGCGTGATTGTAGCCATGAGCGGAAATTATGTCCAAAGAGGCGTTCCCGCCATGCTTGATAAATTCAGCCGCGCATATCTGGCGCTTTGCGGAGGCGCTGATTTTGTTTTTGAGCTTCCAACGCTTTGGGCTACGGCTTCGGCAGAATATTTTGCCGCGGCGGGCATTGCGCTTCTCGACTCGCTTGGCTGCGCGGACACGGTCAGTTTCGGATGCGAAACGAAGAATCTAACGCATATGACTTTCCTTGCAAAAATCCTGTCCAATGAGCCTGTCGCATACAGACGCTTTTTATCGGATTTTATGAAGCAGGGCCTTTCATTCCCCGCCGCCAGAGAAAAAGCCGCGCTTGCTTTTCTTCGCCAGACGCATAAGAACATAAATTCCGCAAGCGAAAGCAGCCTTTCTTCCATACTTCGTTCGCCCAATAATATTCTTGGCCTGGAGTATCTCAAAGCGCTCATACGGCAGGATTCCTCTTTAACTCCTCTGCCCATACTGCGCCTTGGAAGCGGCTATCATTCGTTTGATCTGCAGCAGGAATACTGCTCTGCTTCCGCAATCCGAAAACGAATGCAGGATGCGTCCGATGAAAACCGCGCGAAAGATCTGTCCCGTCACCTGCCGCCTGAGACAGTACAAACACTGCTGGCAGACGACGTTTGTTTTCTGACGGAGCAGGATTTTTCCGACGTCTTATTTTATAAACTTTTATGTGAACGGGAACATGGATATTCTGCCTACGCGGACGTTTCCAAAGATCTCTCCAACCGAATTCGCCGCAGCCTTTTTTCCTTTACGAATTATAAAAGCTTTTGCGAAACCCTCAAAAGCAGGGACGTCACATATGCGCGCGTCAGCAGAAATCTTTTGCACATTTTGCTGAACCTGAAGAAAACGGATTATGAGAAAGGGAAACGCTGCGGATACGTTCCTTATCTGCGCCTTTTGGGCTTCCGGAAGGAAGCCGCCCCTTTCTTTTCCGAACTGAAAAAACATGCCCGCATTCCACTGATTACGAAACCGTCTAAGCATGGCGACGTACTGGACTTGGACGCGCGAAAGCTGTTTTGCCAGGACATATTCGCATCCAATTTATATTACGGCGTACTGGCAAAAAAAAGCGGCGTCTCACAAAAAAACGAATGCCAAAGGAGCATCGTTATCGTATAATTATTTTGAAAAAGCGAGGAACTCCATATGGAAAAAGATATGACAAAAGGTCCGGTCATGCGCTCTATGCTGCTGTTTGCCGTTCCCTTAATACTCGGAAATCTTCTGCAGCAATGCTATAACGTCGCCGATACGCTCATTGTAGGCAAATGTCTCGGAAAACACGCGCTGGCCGCCGTCGGCTCTTCCTTTGCGCTCATGACATTTCTGACTTCCATCCTTTTGGGGCTTAGCATGGGAAGCAGCGCCGTTTTTTCCATCTATTTTGGCAGCCGCAACGAAGAAAAACTAAAAGAAAGCGTCTCTGCCTCCTTTGTACTGATTGCGGCTCTGACATTTGTCATAAATCTGATTGCCTTTGCCTGTCTCGATGAAATCCGCTTTTTTATGAAAGTGCCAAAAGAAGTCTGGGGCGGTATGAGACAATATCTTGCCATTATATTCTGCGGCATTGCCGCCATATTTTTATACAATTTTTTTGCGTCTTTCCTCCGGGCAATCGGAAACTCCATCGTGCCTCTGGCGTTTCTTGGCATTTCCGCCGTTTTAAACATTGCCCTGGATTTATGGTTTGTACTGCGTCTGAACCTTGGCATTGCGGGGGCGGCAAAAGCCACCGTCATTTCCCAGTATGTCTCCGGCGCAGGAATTGCTTTGTACGCTCTCTGGCGGTATCCCATGCTCCGCCAAAGCCTTGCCGGATGTTTTCGGATCCAAGCATCCGGCATACGGGAAATTGCCGGCTTTTCTATCCTTACCTGCATCCAGCAATCCGTCATGAATCTCGGCATTCTGATGGTACAGGGGCTTGTCAACAGTTTTGGGCCAACGATTATGGCTGCTTTTGCCGCCGCCGTAAAAATCGACGCCTTTGCCTATATGCCCGTACAGGACTTTGGCAATGCGTTTTCCACATTTATCGCGCAAAATTACGGCGCGAAAAAAGAAAGCCGCATACGCGCCGGATTAAGGGACGCGCTGCTTGCGTCGTCTGCATTCAGCATTCTCGTATCCGCGCTTGTCGTTTTGTTCGCCCGTCCTTTGATGGGCTTATTCGTATCGCAAAAAGAAGCCGCCGTCATATGGGAGGGCGTGCGCTATCTGCGCATCGAAGGCGTCTTTTACTGCGGAATCGGATGCCTTTTTCTGCTGTATGGTCTCTACCGGGCCATAGGAAAACCGGGAATCTCCATTCTTCTTACCATTCTCTCACTGGGTACGCGCATTTTGCTCTCTTACGCGCTTTCTTCGATTTCATCCATCGGCGTATTGGGCATCTGGTGGTCCGTTCCCATCGGCTGGTTTCTTGCCGACGCCGCGGGATTGCTCTTTTACATGCGAAGCAAAAAAAAGACGGGGCTTTTTGCTATGGAGAAATCACCTTTGCAATAATATCCGCCAGAGGTTCCATGGCGTTCATCATTTCCTGCACGGTATTCGTCTGCGCTCCGGCCTCTACCAGAAGCGTTTTGGGACAATAATGCATGTTATATCGATAGCCTTTCAGATAAATTCTTCTGGAAAAGCCCGGATAATATTCATTTGCCGCCAGCTGCATCTGAAGCGAAAATGCCAGATTGTCCTGTATGTACGGGTTTGGCAGATAGGCAATATCTCCATTCGAAGTTGTCCGGCTCAGCCCGTTAAAAAACATAATGCTTGCCGTCTGCTTGCCCTGTATATCCGTAACGAGATGCGTCCCCTCCGCCACTCCGTCCCGATGCAAATCAATGACAACCTCAATTCCCGGATTTTCCTTTAAAATCTGCTCCACGACAGGTCCCGCTTTCGAATATGCGCCGTCACGGCTTTCCACATCGTATTCTCCCGTATGATGCATCACATGAAATCCATAACCCTCTAACAGCTTGCTCAGATATGCTCCAACGCCGACAATCGAAGTGGCCGCGTCTCCCGGAACAGAATCGGCGAACCGCTCCTGAGAATGCGTATGATAAATCAGAATCTGCGGCGTTTCCGCGCCATGGGTCAGCTTCATGCTTCGTCCCAGCAAATCCGCGGCATTTAACTGGCTGCTGTTAATCGTCGTCGTCCTGTCTACCACGTAAAAATTCTGAATCAGATAATCAAAGTCATTCAACTTCTCTTTGGAATAGCTGACAAGCGGCTTCTGATTCGGAGCAAACAAAACGTCTCCCCCTGTCTGGCTTGCATCTTCAGGCGCCGCTTCTTCCCTGTCTGGTTCAAACAGTAATTCCGACGCATCCGATTCTTTCGACAGCACCACTTCTCCCGTCTCTTCATTTACATAATTTTCATCCATCGCTTCCCTTGCAATTATGGACTCATAAGAAATCTCGCTCTCCGACTGCGTAGCGTATTCCTCCTCGTCCGTTACGTATCCATAAACGGGAATCATCTGAAATACTGCGTCCATAAAATATTTTGCGCTGCTCTTTTCCTGCTTCTCAAAAAAAAGAGACGGCGCGCCCGTTTTTAACATAGAAAGATACAATTCGTTTTTTGCCTGTCTGCATATCGTCTCCAGGAGAAAGTCTTCCCGGATAAATTCTATCAAAAGCATGCCCATGCACAAAATACCAATAGCAGCAGACAGCGCCGCCCGTTTTTTTCTTTTCCTTTTCCTGTTCTGAAACTTTATTTTCACGCTTTCACACTCCGTCCCTTAAAGTATATCCATTGGGACATCCCTTTATGACGGAAAAAATGCCAGATTAATTCCCTCTGAAATCGTATAACTCAACCGTTTGACCGACTCGTCAATATCTTTTGGCGTAACAAACATTGCGTTTAAATTCGGCGAAAGAAGCTCCCGGATCAGTTCATGCTTCTCGGCTTCTTCCAGACAGCTGATGGACTTTCCAAGCTCTTCTAACTTCCTGGCCTCTTCCATCGCCGAAACCAGATTATTCATTGTGTCGCTGACAATCGTGGCAGCGTCTACAACAGTAGGAATCCCAATGGCAATGACCGGAATCCCCATGCTCTCCTGATTCAAAGCGTGTCTGTGATTTCCTACGCCGGAGCCGGGCGAAATCCCGGTATCCGTAATCTGTATCGTCCGGTTTAGCCGCTTTGCGCTCCTTGCCGCCAAAGCGTCAATTGCAATAATATAGTCCGGAGAAGTCTCGTTTAGCACTCCTTTTACAATTTCAAGCGTTTCCATGCCTGTCTGCGCCATGACTCCCGGAACAATGCTGCTGATTTGATGGTTCCGCTTCAGTCCAAAGGCATATTTTCCAAATTTTCGAATGATATGCCTCGTAATCATCATATTGTCCACTACCCTTGGCCCAAGCGCGTCCGGCGTCACCTCACGGTTTCCAAGCCCCACAATCAAAACGGACAGCTCTTTTTTTTCCACAGGCATCAGTTCTTTCAAAATTTCCGCAAGCTGCCTGGAAATTTCCCTGTGGTAATCTTCATCCGAATCGGCCATATCGGGGGCTTCCAGCGTAATATAGCTTCCCCTCGGCTTCCCCATAATTTTCGCCCCGTTCTCCGTCTCAATTACAACTTTTGTCACCGTCATATTTTTTCCGGGCTTTTCTTCCGATACTTTCACTCCCTTTACTTCCACATTGTCATGTTCAAATTTTTCCCTTGCTTCTAAAGCCAGATC